>NZ_JAUQWH010000359.1 GCF_030757795.1 Actinoplanes oryzae | reverse complement strand
GGGTGATGGCGTGCCTTTTGAAGAATGAGCCTGCGAGTTAGTGGCACGTGGCGAGGTTAACCCGTGTGGGGTAGCCGTAGCGAAAGCGAGTCTGAAGAGGGCGTTTTGAGTCGCGTGTTCTAGACCCGAAGCGGGGTGATCTAGCCATGGGCAGGTTGAAGCGTGGGTAAGACTGCGTGGAGGACCGAACCCACCAACGTTGAAAAGTTGGGGGATGACCTGTGGTTAGGGGTGAAAGGCCAATCAAACTCCGTGATAGCTGGTTCTCCCCGAAATGCATTTAGGTGCAGCGTCGTGTGTTTCTTGCCGGAGGTAGAGCACTGGATGGTCTAGGGGGCCTACAAGCTTACCGAAATCAGCCAAACTCCGAATGCCGGTAAGTGAGAGCGCGGCAGTGAGACTGCGGGGGATAAGCTTCGTAGTCGAGAGGGAAACAGCCCAGATCACCAGCTAAGGCCCCTAAGCGTGTGCTAAGTGGAAAAGGATGTGGGGTCGCTTAGACAACCAGGAGGTTGGCTTAGAAGCAGCCATCCTTTAAAGAGTGCGTAATAGCTCACTGGTCAAGTGGTTCCGCGCCGACAATGTAGCGGGGCTCAAGCACACCGCCGAAGCTGTGGCATTCACAC
>NZ_JAUQWH010000358.1 GCF_030757795.1 Actinoplanes oryzae | reverse complement strand
CTGCTGGGGGTGCTCAGCTGCACCAGGCAGCGCACGCGATTTCCCTTCCCGCCGGTGCAGGGCGGAGCAGTTCGGAGTGCTCGCGGGCCTCATGAGCCCGAGATCGTGGGTTCGAATCCCACCCCTGCCACGCCATCCTTCCGCAGGCCGAGCGCCGGCGGCCCACCCGCCCCTCATGAGGGCGGCCCGCCCGGTCCGACACCGGGGCCTGCGACCACTCCGCGCCCACCGCCCTCGGCAGCCGCCACCGCGGCAAGCACAGCCCGGGCATGCCGCCGGGCGGCCTCCGGAGCGAGGGAGATCTGCTGAACGGCCGCACCCGTCGGGCAGGTGAAGGCGAGCAGATCCACACAGGTCGGCTGGGCGGTGCCGGGACCGGTCGGACCGTCCCCGCGCGACAGTTGCACGCCGATCGCCTCGCCGTTGGCGGCCTCGACCCTCGTCAGCTCGGAGAAGTGGCAGACCGGGTCCCCCGCCCCGGCACACTCGCGGGGGTCGCACCAGACCGGGTGCGAGGACGGCGTCGCGATCGGCATGACGAGCACCTCCTGAATACTGTCGTCACCTCTATTAACGCCGGTGAGCCCCGTCGACTGCGACGACAGCGGAGCGCCGGACGGGCGATAAGGAGGTGACAT
>NZ_JAUQWH010000357.1 GCF_030757795.1 Actinoplanes oryzae | reverse complement strand
GTCCCCGACGTGTGGAAGGCCTACGATGCGGAGCACCCGGTCAGCGCCGCCCCGCTCGGCGGCCGGCGCGAGTCCGAGCCCGACCCCGGCACCACCGCGGCGGTCTTCCCGATGCTGTTGACCGTGGGCCTCTCCGCGCGTTCCGGACTGTCTTTGAGCCCTCGGCGACGTAGGCTCCGATCGTGATTGACGAGCAGACCGGCGAGCAGCGCCGTGGGTCCTTCTGGCGCGAGCTCCCGATCCTGGTGGGCGTGGCCATCCTCGTGGCGGTCCTGGTGCGGGCCTTCGTCCTGCAGACCTTCTACATCCCGTCCCCGTCGATGGAGCACACCCTCAACGTCTGGGACAGGGTGCTTGTCAACAAGCTCGTCTACGACTTCCGCGACCCGCGCCGCGGCGAGATCGTCGTCTTCAAGGCGCCCACCGACTGGCAGAGCGGCGGCACCGAGGGCGAGGACTTCATCAAGCGCATCATCGGCGTCGGCGGCGACCACGTGGTGTGCTGCGACGCCCAGCAGCGCCTGATGATCAACGGGCACTCGCTCGACGAGCCCTACGTCTACACCGACGACGCCGGCAACCAGGACCCGGTCGCCGACGAGAAGTTCGACATCACCGTGCCCGCGGGCCGGCTCTGGGTCATGGGTGACCACCGCTCGCAGTCCGGCGACTCGCTGGAGCACTGGGAGCAGACCGAGGACATCAACGAGGCCACCATCGAGGCGGACGCCATCGT
>NZ_JAUQWH010000356.1 GCF_030757795.1 Actinoplanes oryzae | reverse complement strand
GATCATTCCTCTTGTCTAGGGAAGAAGATCAAAACCAAGGGCTGTCTGGTGATCAGTGTGCATGACGTCGATCCGGCCGGTGCGCTCGGGCGGCTGGCCGGGTTCCGGCGCGAGTTCCACGGGTGTCTGAGCGCCCGGGCGGATGCGTTGTTCGAGCTCACCGACGCGCTGTTGTGCGGGGATGCGCCGGTGCGCTCGCTGGTCGAGTTGTCGCTGGCCGGTGAGCATCGGCGCGGTCACGGCTCGTTGTATGCGGCGTTGAACCGCGGCCGTATCGACATCGCCGCGCTCAAGACCGCGATCGCCGCGGCGATGGTGCCGCGGGCAGCGGACGGCCGGATCGTGCTGGCGGTGGACGTGACGTGCTGGCTGCGCCCGGAAGCTCATACATCCCCGCAACGGGTGCTCTGTCATACCTACGGGCGCGGCAAAGACACCCACATTATGGTCCCGGGCTGGCCGTATTCACTGGTCACCGCCCTGGAGACCGGGCGTAGCTCGTGGACCGCCCCGCTGGACATCCGCCGGCTCGCCCCGGGTGACGACACGGCGAGCGTCACCGCCGCCCAGCTGCGCGAGGTCGTCGAACGGCTGATCACCGCCGGGCACTGGCAGCCCGGCGACCCGGACATATGGATCGTTGCGGATGCCGGCTACGACGGTCCCCGGTTGGCGTTCCTGCTCGCCGACCTGCCCGTGAAGCTGCTGGTGCGGATGCGATCCGACCGGGTCCTGCGCCGGCAGC
>NZ_JAUQWH010000355.1 GCF_030757795.1 Actinoplanes oryzae | reverse complement strand
CAGGTGTGTGGATGGGTAGGGGAGCGTCGTGCTACCGGTGAAGCGGCGGGGTGACCCAGCCGTGGAGGTTGCACGAGTGAGAATGCAGGCATGAGTAGCGAATGAAGGGTGAGAAACCCTTCCGCCGGATGACCAAGGGTTCCAGGGCCAGGCTAATCCGCCCTGGGTGAGTCGGGGCCTAAGGCGAGGCCGAGAGGCGTAGTCGATGGATAACGGGTTGATATTCCCGTACCCGCAAAAGAGCGCCCAAGACGAACCCATCTGTACTAACCACGCAAAGTCACCAAAGGCTTCGGCCGGCGGTGATGGAGTCTGGGACCTTGGGTGGTAGTAGTTTAGCGATGGGGTGACGCAGGAAGGTAGCTGATCCCGGCCGGTGGTTGTGCCGGGGTAAGCGTGTAGGCCGGTGGGTAGGCAAATCCGCCCATCATGAAGGCTGAGACGTGATGCCGAGCCGATTCAGGTGAAGTCAGTGATCCTATGCTGTCGAGAAAAGCCTCTAGCGATGTTCTGAGCGGCCCGTACCCTAAACCGACACAGGTGGTCAGGTAGAGAATACCGAGGCGACGGGCGAACTGTGGTTAAGGAACTCGGCAAATTGCCCCCGTAACTTAGGGAGAAGGGGGGCCGGACGCGTGAAGGCACTTGCTGCTGGAGCGTGGTATGGCCGCAGAGAGCAGGGGGAAGCGACTGTTTACTAAAAACACAGGTCCATGCGAAGTCGTAAGACGATGTATATGGACTGACGCCTGCCCGGTGCTGGAACGTTAAGGGGACCTGTCAGCCT
>NZ_JAUQWH010000354.1 GCF_030757795.1 Actinoplanes oryzae | reverse complement strand
CCCCGCGCGGCACGTGCACTCGCTGCACGGCTATTTCGTACGCCCGGGAGACCCGACCGTCCCCATCGACTTCACCGTGGAGACCATCCGCGACGGCCGCTCCTTCTCCGTGCGGCGCTCCACCGCCCAACAGCACGGCAAGACGATCTTCTTCATGTCGGCGTCGTTCCAGGTCACCGAGCAGGGCCTCGACCACCACACCCCGGCCCCCGCCGGCGTGCCGGGCCCCGAGGACACCCCGACCGTCCGCGACCTGCTGGCGAAGTACCCCGACCGTGAGGCCGCCTACAACACCGGCCCGCAGGCGATCGACGTCCGCTACCTGGGCACGCCCGGCTGGGTCCCGCCCGGCGACCGCGACGCGAGCGAGCAGCAGCGCGTGTGGATGCGCATCAACGGCACCCTGCCCGACGACCCGCTGATCCACGCATGCGCCCTGACCTACGCGTCGGACCTGTCGCTGCTCGACGCCGTCCTCTCGGTCCACGGCGAGGTCTGGGGCCCCGGTGGCGTCATCGGCGCCAGCCTCGACCACGCCCTGTGGCTGCACCGCCCGTTCCGCGCGGACGAATGGTTCCTCTACGACAGCGCCAGCCCGTCCGCCTCGGGCAGCCGCGGCCTCGCCAACGGCCGCATGTTCACCCGCGACGGCATCCACATCGCCAGCGCCGTCCAGGAAGGCCTGCTCCGCCGCATCGGCGCCTGATCTCGCGGTCAATCCGTCAACCGGCGCCTGGTCCCGGGGCCACGCCATCGACCGGCGCCTGATCCCGCCGTCAGTCCATCAACCGGCGCGCGATGATCGACG
>NZ_JAUQWH010000353.1 GCF_030757795.1 Actinoplanes oryzae | reverse complement strand
CGAGGGGCTCGAGCAGCTGGTCGAGGTCGGTGATCTCGACGGACAGCTGCTGGTGGCGGCGGGCCAGGCTGCGCAGGGCAAGCTTAGCGGCGGTGACCGGGGTCGCGGCGTCCGACGAGTCCGGGCGTAGGTTCGCGCAGACGGTGATCAGCTGCTTGACGCTCAGGCGGCGCAGTTCGGCGCGCAGATCGTCGGGAGCGGTGACGATCAGGGCCTTGATCTGGCGTTGAGTGTCCGCGCGCTGGTCGACGGCGCTGCGGCGGGCCACCCGCAGGTTGCGCAGTGCCTCGACGCGGCCGTCGCGCTGTTTGGGGGTGCCGGTGCGTTCCCCGGCCGGCGCAGCCCGGGCGGCCTGGATCGCGTCGATCGGGTCGGACTTGCCCTGGAAACGGCGGGTCTTGCGGTCCGGCCGGTCGACCTCGATCACCGTCACCCGCTCGTCGCGCAGCAGGCGGGCCAGCCCCGCACCGTAGGCGCCGGTGCCCTCGACGCCGGCCCGGTTCAGCCGGCCGTGCCCGCGCATCCAGGTCAGCAGGTCGGCATAGCCGGCGGCGGTGGCGGGGAACTCGTGCGTGCCGAGAACCCGGCCGACCTCGTCGATCACGGCGGCGGTGTGGGTGTCCTGGTGGGTGTCAACGCCGCCGAAGGCCTCGACAACGGCTTCATCAGGTGTAATAGGGGGCATCGTCGTCCTGTCGTTCGCAACTGGGGCAGGGCGGCACGCACCAGTCGGGCAACGCGGACAAGACAGAGATGGGGCCTCTGGCCAGGTTCCTATGAAGTCACAACGCCACGCCTGATGAGTGCACGAGCACCTCCCGACCAGGGCCGACAAATCCCGTTGAAGACCCGAAGTCAGTCAGTAGCTGGGTCAGACCCCGGCGGGAGGTGCTCACCACAATCATCTCTGTCAG
>NZ_JAUQWH010000352.1 GCF_030757795.1 Actinoplanes oryzae | reverse complement strand
ACACGACGTCGAGGTCGCCGGCCTTCCACTCCTTCTCCCGCTGCGCCTTCTGGCCCAGCAGCTGCTTCTCCTTGTCGCGCAGCTGCGCGGCCCGCTCGAAGTCCTGCGCGTCGATCGCGGACTCCTTGTCGCGGCGCACCTGGGCGATGCGCTCGTCGAAGTCGCGGAGGTCCGGCGGCGCGGTCATCCGGCGGATGCGCATCCGGGCGCCGGCCTCGTCGATCAGGTCGATCGCCTTGTCCGGCAGGAAGCGGTCGGAGATGTAGCGGTCGGCCAGCGTGGCCGCCGCGACCAGGGCCGCGTCGGTGATGCTGATCCGGTGGTGCGCCTCGTAGCGGTCGCGCAGGCCCTTGAGGATCTCGATGGTGTGCGCCAGCGACGGCTCACCCACCTGGATCGGCTGGAAGCGGCGCTCCAGGGCGGCGTCCTTCTCGAGGTGCTTGCGGTACTCGTCGAGGGTGGTCGCGCCGATCGTCTGCAGCTCACCACGCGCGAGCATGGGCTTGAGGATCGAGGCGGCGTCGATGGCGCCCTCGGCGGCGCCGGCGCCGACGAGCGTGTGGATCTCGTCGATGAACAGGATGATGTCGCCACGGGTGCGGATCTCCTTGAGCACCTTCTTGAGGCGCTCCTCGAAGTCACCGCGGTAGCGGGAACCGGCGACCAGCGCGCCCAGGTCGAGCGTGTAGAGCTGCTTGTCCTTCAGCGTCTCGGGCACCTCGCCCTTGACGATGGACTGCGACAGCCCCTCGACGACGGCGGTCTTGCCGACACCCGGCTCGCCGATCAGCACCGGGTTGTTCTTGGTGCGGCGGGACAGCACCTGCATGACCCGCTCGATTTCCTTCTCCCGGCCGATGACCGGGTCGAGCTTGCCCTCGCGGGCGGCCTGGGTCAGGTTGCGGCCGAACTGGTCGAGGACCAGCGAGGTGGACGGCGCGGCCTCGCCCGCCGCGGCACCGGCGGCGGCCGGCTCCTTGCCCGAATATCCG
>NZ_JAUQWH010000351.1 GCF_030757795.1 Actinoplanes oryzae | reverse complement strand
CGACCGAGTCGAGGTCGCCGGACTTCCAGTCCTTCTCGCGCTGGGCGCGCTGGGTCTGGAGCTGCTTCTCCTTGTCGCGCAGCGTGGCGGCCGCCTCGAAGTCCTGCGCGTCGATCGCGGCTTCCTTGTCCCGGCTGGCCTGCATGATCTTCTCGTCCAGCTCGCGCAGGTCGGGCGGGGACATCATCCGGCGTACGCGCATCCGGGCGCCCGCCTCGTCGATCAGGTCGATCGCCTTGTCCGGCAGGAACCGGTCGGAGATGTAACGGTCGGCCAGCGTGGCGGCGGCCACGAGGGCGGCGTCGGTGATGCTGACCCGGTGGTGCGACTCGTACGCGTCGCGCAGGCCCTTGAGGATCTCGATGGTGTGCGCGAGCGTGGGCTCGCCGACCTGGATGGGCTGGAAGCGCCGCTCGAGGGCCTTGTCCTTCTCGATGAACTTCCGGTACTCGTCCAGGGTCGTCGCGCCGATGAGCTGCAGCTCCCCGCGGGCGAGCAGCGGCTTGAGGATGCTCGCCGCGTCGATCGCGCCCTCGGCCGCGCCGGCGCCGACGAGCGTGTGGATCTCGTCGATGAACAGGATGATGTCGCCGCGGGTGGCGACCTCCTTGAGCACCTTCTTGAGGCGCTCCTCGAAGTCGCCGCGGTAGCGCGAGCCGGCGACCAGCGACCCCATGTCGAGGGTGTAGAGGTGCTTGTCCTTGAGGCTCTCGGGCACCTCGCCCTTGACGATGACCTGGGCCAGGCCCTCGGCGACGGCGGTCTTGCCGACGCCGGGCTCGCCCACGAGCACCGGGTTGTTCTTCATGCGGCGCGAGAGGACCTGCATGGTCCGCTCGATCTCCTTCTCGCGGCCGATGACCGGGTCGAGCTTGCCGTCGCGGGCCCGCTGGGTCAGGTCGGTGCCGAACTGGTCGAGCACCATCGACGACGACGGGGCGGCCGCGGCGGCGCCGCCGGCGGCCGGGGTGCCCTCCTTGCCGCCCGAGTAGCCC
>NZ_JAUQWH010000350.1 GCF_030757795.1 Actinoplanes oryzae | reverse complement strand
CCGCGCTCATCCACGCCGCCACGATGGTCGCGGCCGGGGTGTTCGTGGTGTTCCGGCTGTTCCCGCTGTTCGCGCAGTCGCCCGCCGCCCTCGCCGTACTCGGTGTCATGGCCGCAGTCACCCTGCTGCTGGGCGCGCTGTCCGCCACCGCGCAGGACGACCTGAAACGCGTGCTCGCCTGGTCGACCGTCTCTCAGATCGGCTACATGACCGCCGCCCTGGCCGTCGGCTCGCCCGCCGCGGCGCTGTTCCACCTGCTGAGCCACGCCGGGTTCAAGGCGCTGCTGTTCCTGGCGGCCGGCGCGGTGATCCACGCGCTGGGCACCAACTCGCTCACGCACATGGGCGGGCTGCGGCGGCACATGCCGGTGACGTTCTGGTCGTTCGTGGTCGGACTCGGCGCGCTGGCCGGCGTACCCCCGCTGTCGGGTTTCTGGTCCAAGGAGAACGTCCTGGTCGCCGCCGCGCACGCGATCGAGGGCGGCGGCCCGGCACCCGTGTGGGTCGGCTGGGTGGTCTATGTCGCCGCGCTGGCCGGCGTCGCGATCACCGCCTGGTACGCGACCCGCCTGCTGCTCCGCACGTTCTTCGGCCGCTCCCGGTCCGAGCAGTGGTCGGTCGGCTTCGACGACGCCCGCTACGACGTCCCGCCCGGCCCGCCGCACGATCCGCCCCGGGCCATGCGCTGGCCCCTGATCGTGCTCGGCGTGCCGGCGCTGCTCGCCGGGTTCGCGGCGTTCCTGCCGGCCTTCCGCGCGGCGCTCGAGCTCGAGTCGCCGCACCTGAGCATCTCGATCGTGCTGCCGCTGCTGCTCACCGCGGCGGGCATCGCCAACGCCTGGTGGCTCTGGCACTCCGCCCCGGGCATCGACCCGGTGCGGGAGCTGGGTCGCGCGCGGCCGCTGCTCGCCGCCGGCTTCCGGATCGACCAACTGCAAGACCTTCTCGTGGTACGCCCGACGCGCGCCCTGGCCCAGGCAGTCATCCGCACGGACG
>NZ_JAUQWH010000035.1 GCF_030757795.1 Actinoplanes oryzae | reverse complement strand
CGTCGGCCCAGTCGTGGGTCGCGAAGAACGAGACCCCCGCCTCTGGGTGCCTCATCTGGCCGGCCTCATCGCCATGGTGGCCGTCTCCCTGGGCCGAGGTGGTGACCTCACCCGCTGGGGCGGCGCGGCCACCTTGGCCCTGTTCGCCGTCGTCGCCGTGGCCGGCCTGACGGCGCCTCGCGACCGTGCCGAGGCGGTCCTCGACGCCGCCGCCATGACCATCTTCGTCCTGATGACGCCCCGCATGACCGACGGGCACCACCACGCCGCCGGAGGAACGACACTGGCCGCCGCCGTGACGGTGCTCGCCGTCTGGACCGCGGGCCGCCTGATCGCCGCCCGTTTCCTGCCTGCCACCCGAACCGTCTCGCTGCGCCGGGTCAACACGGTCGGCTCGGCCGCCATGTTCGCGGGCATGACCATGATGCTCGCCTGAAGACGGCATCTCCCGGTCCGGGAGAACGCAAGGCAGCGCCTCCAGCTCCTCGACGCCCAGACCCCGCACCGCTCAGTTCCCGGCGCGTCCCGGCCGGAGGTGCCACAGCGCCGCGTAGAGCAGCAGGCCCACCGCGACGCCGGACATGCCGCCGGCCACCGCCTGGCGCAGCGCGGCCAGGTCGAACGCACCGTCCTCGCGCCCCAGCAGTGACACGATCACGCCGGCGAGGCCGGCGGCCACCAGCGTCGCGGCCGCTGCCAGACGCCCGGCGGGGCCGAGCACCGTGCGCGGCGGAAGCGGGCGGCCGGGAGCGCGGCGGAGCCAGCTCACGAGCCAGGCGACGACGGCCAGCAGACCGGCCAGGGTGCTCGCCCACCAGAGGGCCTCGGTGGTGGGCGAATCCGGCCGGTTCTCGTGGACCAGCGCGTCCCAGAGCAGGTGGGTGAGCACTCCGATCACCGCCGAGACGACGATCCACGCCGGCCGCGCGGCCCCGGCCCAGCGGAACCGCTCCGCCGCGTCGAGCACGCGTCCCGCGACGACCTCCGGCAGCAGGGCCAGCAGCGGGCGCTTGAGCAGCTGGTGGTAGAGCACCAGCAGGACCAGCGCGCCGGCGGTCCCCGCGATCAGCCCGGTGCCGGGCTCATGGGTGAAGGTGAGGTTGTAGGCGCTGTACGGTCCCCAGCCGGCGGATGTCGCCTGCGGCAGCACGTACGGCAGGTCCGGCGCCACCGTCCCGGCGACCAGGGCCGACGCGACGAGCGGCGGCCTGCCGAGCAGCAGGACCGCCGCGGGGTGACTCAGGGTGAAAGGCATGCGGCTCCCGGGTCATTGTCGATCTTGACCCGGAGACTACCGGCCGGGCACCACGGCCCGGCGCGCAACAAAGCCCCCCGGCGCCGTTGCCGGGGGGCTTCGTCGACTCGGAGTCACCGCTTGGCGTCTTCCTCCTGCGGCCTCGGAGTCACCGCTTGGCGTCTTCCTCCTGCGGCCTCGAAGTCACCGCTTGGCGTCTTCCTCCTGCGGCCTCGAAGTCACCGCTTGGCGTCTTCCTCCTGCGGCGAGGAGACGCGGAGGCTGCCGGCGTGCGCCTTGGCCTCCGGGTCGTTGCGGGTCTTGAGCAGGCTGGCCACCGTGGTGATCGTCAGGATGGCCAGGATGACCACCAGCGACACCGGGGTGCTGATCTCCGGGGCGCCGTGCCAGAGGTCCTGGTGCAGCCAGTGCAGCACGAGCTTGGCGCCGATGAACATCAGGATGATCGACAGGCCCACCGAGAGGTAGACGAGCCGGTCGAGGAGCCCCTTGACGAGGAAGAACAGGGCGCGCAGGCCGAGCAGGGCGAAGGCGTTGGCGACGAAGACGATGTACGCCTCCTCGGTCACGCCGAACACCGCCGGGATCGAGTCGAGCGCGAAGAGCAGGTCGGTGCTGCCGATGGCGATCAGCGTGATGAACAGCGGGGTCGCCATCCGCTTGCCGTCGAGCCGGACGAACAGCTTGCCGCCGTGGAACTCCTCGGTCACCGGGAACATCTTCTTGCTGGCCTTGACCATGGCGTTGTCGCCGACATCGGGATCCTCGTCGCGGTGCCGGAAGAGCTGCACCGCGGTCCAGATGAGGATCAGGCCGAAGATCAGGAACATGAACGAGAACGCGTTGAGCAGCGTCGCCCCGAGCGCGATGAAGATGACCCGCAGCACCAGCGCGATGATGATGCCGAAGGTCAGGACCTCCTGCTGGTATTTCGGCGGCACCGCGAAGGTGCTCATGATGATCACGAAGACGAAGAGGTTGTCGACCGACAGGCTCTTCTCGACGATGTAGCCGGCGAAATACTCCGTGCCGTAGTCCCACCCGGCGATCTGGGCGAAGACCACTCCGAACAGCAGCGCAACGGCGATGTAGAAGACCGACCAACCGGCGGCCTCACGGAACCCGACGGCGTGCGGGCGCAACACACCGAGGGTCAGGTCGAGGGCGAGCAGGGCGACGATGACACCGATGGTGATCGTCCAGCCGAGCGCGGTGACCTCCAGCATCAGGGAGTTACCTCCGGGGCGTCGTTGCGAGGATTGAGCGGGGTATCCATCCCCAGAATCCCCGGTCGGACTGGGAGAAACCTGAAAAGTCGGTCTGACTTTTAGGATCTTCCGTGCCGCGACGCCCCGGCATCCGTTGCCGGAGCCCCCTGCGGGCCCGGGAAACATTCAGCGGACACACAGGGGGCGGACACGACGAGGTCAGGAGCTCAGCGGCCAGGCGCGCTGCCGGCCCGCGTCCTGCTGGACGAGGATGTCGCGCACGACGTGGGTCTCGGTCTCGGGGTGACGACTCAGGATCAGGTCGAGCTCCGCGCGCTCGGCGGGCGTCTGGAAGGCGGCGAGCTCCGCGCACAGCTGCCGGTGCGCCCGGGAGGCGGCGCGGCGGTCGGCGAGCTGGGTGCGGGCCTCGGCGAGGATGGTCTTGAACGGCATGAGGACTCCTGGATGATCGTGACGGTCAGTGAGGCGTCTTTGCCAACCACCAGCCTGGCCGAGTCCCGTGCCGGATCCAAATCACGCAGGTAAAAGCCTCGATGCGAAAGTGACCCGGACCACGGAAAACCGGTAACGCCGGTCACGCTGAGTCGCGTTTCCGCTGGTCACGATCGACTGGTGTTTTGCACCACAACGGAGCTTAATGAGGGGTCAGGCGCTGCAGCAGCTGGGTCCGCGAGCGCACTCCGAGCTTGCGGTAGAGCCTGGTCAGCGTCGCCTCCACCGTCTTCACGCTGAGGAACAACCGCGCGGCGATCTCGCGGTTGCTCGCCCCGGAGCGCACCAGCTCGACGATCCGCTCCTCCACGCCGGTCAGGCCGGGGTCCGCCGGCAGCGTCGTGCTGCGCTCGGCCCGCAGCAGCGCCAGCTCCGTCTGCTCGGTCCACGGCTTGGCGTCCGCCGCCAGGAAGAGCGCGAGGGCCGCGCCCAGGGCGGCGCGGGCCGCGGCGTACCGGCGGCGGCGTCGCTCCGCTCCACCTTGGACCAGCAGGGCGTGTGCCTGCTCGAGCGGACGGTGCAACGCGGCGAAACGCTCCGCCGCCGCGGCCGACAGCTCTACCGCCGAGTCGGCCTGCCCGCTCTCCGAGAGCACCGCCGCGGCCGCCCGGTCCAGATAGCCGGTCAGCGCGGGGTTCTGACCGAGGCGACCGGCCGCCAGGCGGGCTTCCGTCATCATTTCCGCCGCGGCGGCGTGCTCGCCCAGGGCGGCCAGTCCGGCGGCGAGATCGGCCTGCCAGCGTACGATCATCGGGTCCGCGCCACCGTCCAGCTCGCGCAGCCGGGACAGCGTCGCCACGCCCGCCCGCGTGTCCCCCGAGCGCAGCTGGGCCAGGCCGAGCACGTGCAGGTGCCGGCGCAGGTAGAGGCCGTCACCCTCCTGATCGGACGCGCGCACGCCCCGCCGGGCGTAGCCGGCCGCGCGGGCCAGGCTGCCCCCCACGAGCTCGGCGGCGGCGGCGGTGTACCACGTGGGCCCCGGGCTCAGGCCCGCGCGCCCGGCCGCGGCGACGGCCCGGTGGGCGTACTCGAGGGCTTCCCGGCACCGCCCGGCGCGCGTCGCGACCTCGGCGAGACTGCGCAGGACGCCGGCCAGGGCCTCGCCCGTGCGGTCGCGCTCCGCGACCGCCAGCAGCACGAGCAGCTCGGCGCGCGCCTCGTCGAGCCGGTCGTCCATCAGGGCGAAGCGCGCGGCGACATAGCGCGGGCTCTGGTGCACCCAGCCCGGCCGCAGCGGCGCGTCGACGGCACGGGCCGCCGCGAGCGTACGCCGCCACGCCTCGTCGCCCCGGACCCGCTGCGCCTGCGTCAGGGCGCCCAGGGCCATCGCCTCGGTCGTCGCGTCCCCGGCGGCCCGGGCGACCCCGGCGGCGGCAGCGGCCAGCTCCCCGCCCGCCGCGGTGTCCCCGGCCAGCAGGGCGGCCCACGCCTGGCGCAGCCGCACCGGGGCCAGCAGCGCCGGATCGTCGCCGGCCTCGTGCAGCGCCGCCGCGAACGTCTCCCCCATCCCGCCGAGCCCCTGCCCGGCCAGGTCGATGAGGACCAGCCGGGCCCGCACCCGGTACGCGGCCGGGGCGTCCGCCGCGGCGACGACGGCCTGGGCAGCGCGGCCGGCCACGACGGGAGCGCCCGTGCGGGCCCCGCCCTCGGCCGCGGCCAGCAGCCAGTCGAAGCGCTCCCCGGCCAGGCTGCGCGGGCACCGGTCGGCGGCGAGCAGGAAGAGCTCGGCAGCCGTACGCCCGGCGCCCCGCTCGGCCGCGCGCCCGGCGGCCGCCACGAGATCCCGCGCCACGTCCGCGTCGGGCCGTCCGCTGCGCAGCGCCCGGTGCCGGACGGCGACGGTCTCCTCCAGCGCCGTGTCCGCCAGCGCGTCGTGGATGCCGGCGCGCCGGGCGGCACCGGCGTCCTCGGCCAGCACGTCGGCCAGGGCGGGCGGCGTGAACCGGACACGCTCCCCGTCGAAGGCCACCAGGCCGGCGGCCGCGGCCGCGTGCAGCTGCGTGGGAGCGTCCTCACACCCCGCCCGGACCAGCACCGCGAGGGTAGGCCGGGTCGCCAGGGCGGCGACGAGCAGCGTGGCGCTCACCCCGGCGGGCAGCGCGGCGAGACGCCGGCGCAGCAACGCGCGCACCTGCTCCGGCAGCGGTTCGGGCCGCCACGACCACGCCGCCGCCGTTCGTCCCAGCTCCAGCGCCAGGGCCGGATTCCCGCCGCTCGCCTCGTGCAGCCGCACGGCGGCCCGGCACGGCAGGCCGCGCGCCTCGAGCAGATCGGTCAGGTCGTCCACGGACAGCGGTGGCACCTCGACATCGGTCACCGGCGCCGGGCACAGCCGCGCGGCCCGCAGCCGATGCCCCGGCCCGTCGTGCCGCTGCGCCGCGACCACGCGCACCCGCGGCCCCGGCCGGCGGCGCACCGCGAAGCCGATCAGCGCCGCCGACTCGGTGTCCAGCCACTGCACGTCGTCGAGCAGCACCAGGACCGGCGCCGTCCGCGCGCACGCCGCCAGCAGATCCGGCAGGACCAACCGGCGCACCAGGGCCGGGGCGCCCGCCCGCGGCGCACTCCCGCGGCGCAGCCCGGCCAGCGCCGCACGGTGGGCGGGCGGCAGGCTCGCGACGGCGGCGCGCGGCAGCTGGGCGACAAGATCGGCAATTCCCGCGTACGGCAGCAGCCGCTCGTCCTCGACACACCGCACCCGCACGACCAGCTCGCCCCGCCCGGCCGCCGCGCCGGCGAGGGCGTCCAGCAGCACGGACCGGCCGATGCCCTCGGGCCCGCGCAGCACGACGCCGCCCCCGGTCGCGAGCCGCGCCTCCACGGACGCGAGCAGGTCAGCCCGCCCGAACACCCGGCCCCTCCCCTCGACGCACGTCAGCCTAGATACTGCCGGGCATTTATCAACAGTGATGCATGTGACACCGCGCCGGGCGGCGGCGTGATGTTCGGCGCAGGGCGGGACGGGCGGCGGGTGATCGACCCTAGGCTCGGGGCGTGACGAGCTACTTCGAGCGCGTGGGCGCGCACACGTTCCGGCCGACCGAGCTCACCGGCGGCGCCTGGGCCGTCGACGAGCAGCACATCGCGCCGATGACCGGGCTCATCGTGCACGAGATCGACCGGATGGTGGCCGCGCGCGGCGGCTCGGCGGCGGCACAAGACGGCGGGGCACCAGCGCCCGGCGGCTCGGCGCAGGCGGGAAACGGCTCAGCGCAAGCGCAGGCGTGCGACGGCTCAGCGCAGTCGCAGGCGCGCGGCGGCTCGGCGGCGGCACAAGGCGGCTCGGCGCAGGCCCACAGCGACTCGGCGGAGGCGCAGGCCCACAGCGACTCGGCGGAGGCGCGGGCCCACAGCGACTCGGCGGAGGCGCAGGCCCACAGCGACTCGGCGGAGGCGCGGGCCCACAGCGACTCGGCGGAGGCGCGGGCCCACAGCGACTCGGCGGAGGCG
This sequence comes from Actinoplanes oryzae, assembly GCF_030757795.1. Lineage (GTDB taxonomy): Bacteria > Actinomycetota > Actinomycetes > Mycobacteriales > Micromonosporaceae > Actinoplanes. The sequence continues at coordinate 57,987 of NZ_JAUQWH010000035.1, read as the reverse complement.
CGGGCCCACAGCGACTCGGCGGAGGCGCGGGCGGGCGGCGGGTCGGGGCGGCCGGCCGGCGGGGACGGGCTGGTCGTCGGGCGGATCAGCATGGACATTCTGGGCGTGCTGAAGCTGGCCGAGTTCGAGGTGCGTACCGAGGTGGTGCGGGCCGGGCGGACGATCGAGCTGGTCGAGGCGGTCGTGAGCGCGGGCGGCCGGCCGGCCGTACGGGCCCGGGTGTGGCGGATGAACGGCCAGGACACGACCGCCGTGGCCGGTGGTGCACCCGGCCCGCTGCCCGATCCGGAGTCGCTCGCGCGGGCGCCGCTGTCGGACGTGTGGCCGGGCGGCTTCATCACCTCGGTCGACGTGCGCTACGCGGCCGGGCCGGAGCCGGGCCGCGCGGTCGCCTGGGTCGGCACCGGCACGGCCCTGGTCGCGGGCGAGGCCGTCAGCCCGCTCGCCGACTTCGTGAAGGTGGTGGACACGGCGAACGGGATCGCGGTCCGGGAGTCGCCCAAGGAGTGGATGTTCCCGAACCTCGACCTCACGATCCACCTGCACCGCCAGCCGGCCGGCCCGTGGACGGGACTCGACACGACGGTCGTCTTCGGCGCCGGTGGCCAGGGCGTGACCAGCACCGTGCTGCACGACGTCCACGGGCCGGTGGGCCGCGCCGAGCAGATCCTGACCGTACGGCCGCTTTAGCCCTTGCTCTTGGTGACCGTGGTGGCGGTGACCGTGCCCTCGGCGTCGGCCGTGCCCTGCACGCTGACCGTGTCGCCGGCCTTGACGTCCTTGAGCTTGCCCGTGGTGGCCGTCTGCACCGAAGTGTCGCCGCTCGTGCGCACGGTCACCACGGAGCCGTCGCCGGTCTCCACATAGATCGTCGTGCCGTCCACCAGCTTGACCTTGCCGGTGGTCGGCCCGGCGGCGGCAGCGGACGCCGCGGGGGCCGCCGCTCCGGGTGCCGCGCCGCCGCCGGAGTTCTGACCGCCGAAACCGCCGTAGCCACCCGTGCCGCCGCCGGGAAACGTCCCGGACCGCCCGGCACCGGCACCGCCGGGGAAGGCGCTGGCGGTGCTGGACGTGCCGTAGTGCTTCTGCACCTGCAGGCCGCCGACGAAGCCGCCGACCAGCAGCACGCCGGCGCCGAGGCCGATGGTCACGCGGTTCCACCAGCGCCGCGGGGCCGCCTTGGCGATCTCCGTGGCGAGACCGTCGTCCGCGGGGACGGGGGTCAGGACGGCGGTGTCGTCGTTCCTAGTGCTCACAACGGTCCTCACTCATAGCGCAGGGCCTCGATGGGGCGCAGCCGGGCGGCGCGGCTCGCGGGGAGGCCGCCGAAGAACAGTCCGATGGCGATGGACACGCCGAGGGCGAGTCCGACAGAGCTGGGCACGATGACCGGCTTGACGCCGACGATCGTGAAGTGGCTGCCGATCAGCGCGGCGGCGACGCCGAGCAGGCCGCCGATGACGCTGAGCAGGGTGGCCTCGATGAGGAACTGGGTGAGGATCACCCGCCGGGGCGCGCCGAGGGCCTTGCGGATGCCGATCTCGCGGGTCCGCTCGGTGACGGTGACCAGCATGATGTTGGTGATGCCGATGCCGCCGACGAGCAGGCTGATCGCGGCGACCGCCCCGAGCAGCGTGGTGAAGGTGTCCGCGGTCTCGGTCTGCGTCTCCAGCAGCTGGGAGGCGTTCTGGATCCGGTACGGCGTGCTGCTGCTGTTCGCCTCGACCTTCATCCGCTGGTTGAGGATCGTCGTGATCTCCGACTGCACGGCGTCGACCTTGTCCGGGTCGGCGGCCTGCACGAGGATCGAGTTGAGCGAGCCGTAGCCGGTGAGCACCTGGCGGACCGCGGAGAGCGGGGCGACCGCGGTGTCGTTGCTGTCGGTGAAGCCGGTCGAGCTCTTCTCCTCCAGCACGCCCACGACAGTGAAGAGCGCGCCGCCGACGGTGACCTGCTTGTCGATCGGGTCGACGCCGGGGAAGAGCTCCTCGGCCACGGTCTGCCCGATGACGACCACGCGGCGGGCCTGCGCCTCGTCGTCCGCGGTGAAGGCGGCGCCGCTGCCCACCGGGGTGTTGGAGGAGGCGAACCACGTCGGCGTCGTGCCCACGAAGCTGCTCACGTCGTGGTCGGTGCCCTCGTAGCTGATCGTCGCCGAGGCGCTGACCACCGGCGCGACCGAGGCGACGTCGGGGGCGAGCACCGGGTCGACGAGCGCGTCGGCGATCGCCGGCGTGAGCGACGACGACTGGCCGCTGCTCATGACCGTGACGGTGTTGGTGCCGAGCGCCTCGATCCGGTCGCTGATCGCCTTGGCGGAGCCGTTGCCGACCGCCACGAGCAGGATGACCGCCGCGACACCGATGAGGATGCCGAGCATGGTGAGCGCGGAGCGCAGCTTGTTCGCCGACAGGCCCCGCAGGGCGAAGCGCACGACCTCGAAGAAGCTCACAGCGCGTGCCGTCCGATCTCGACCGTGGCCCGCCCGGCGGCGCCGGCGTGGACCGGGCGCTGCCGCTGGTCCATGACGATCTTGCCGTCGACCAGGCGGATCAGGCGCTTGGCCCGGGCGCCGACCTCGTCCTCGTGGGTGATGATGACGATCGTGCGGCCGGCCGCGCTGAGCTGGTCGAACACCTCCAGCACGTCCTCGGTCGACCGGGAGTCCAGGTTGCCGGTGGGCTCGTCGGCCAGCAGCAGGGACGGCTCGGTGACCAGGGCCCGGGCCACGGCCACGCGCTGCTGCTGGCCGCCGGAGAGCTGGTTGGGCTCGTGCCGGGCCCGCTCGGCGAGGCCGACGATCTCCAGGGCGGCCAGCGCGCGGCGGCGGCGCTCGCGGGCTTTCACCCCGGCATAGGCCAGCGGCAGTTCCACGTTCGCCAGGGCGGACGTACGCGGGATGAGGTTGAAGGCCTGGAAGATGAAGCCGATCAAGCGGTTCCGGGCCAGGGCCAGCTGCCGGTCGGCGAGCTTGCTGACGTCGACGCCGTCGAGCAGATAGGTGCCGGACGTCGGGATGTCCAGGGCGCCGAGGATGTTCATGAGCGTCGACTTGCCGGACCCGGAGGAGCCCATGATCGCCACGTAGTCGCCGCGTTCGACGGTCAGGGAGACGCCGGCGAGCGCGTGCACGGTGGCCTCTCCCGTGCCGTACGTCTTCCGCAGGTCGCGGACGTCGAGCACCGGCCGGCTCATCGCCCGCCCCGACCCTGGCCGCCGCCCTGGAAGCCGCCGCCCTGCAGCCCGCCGCCCCCTTGCAGGCCGCCGCCGCCGGGGAAGCCGCCGCCCTGCTGGTTGCTCGTCGAGGTCGTCGTGGTCTTGATCTCGACCTGCTCGCCCGCCGTCAGACCCGACTTGATCTCGACGGTGGTGTCCCCCTCGAGGCCGATCTCCACCGAGCGGGTCTCCGAGACGCCGTTCGTCACGACCGTCACCGTGTGCCGGTTGCCGGCGGTGGTGAGGGCGGCGGAGTTGACGTAGACCGCGTTCTCGACCGTGCCGGTGGTCACCGCGACGGACACCGTCTGGCCCGGCTTGGCGCCCGAGGGCACCTTGTCGAGGCTGAGCGTCACGCCGTAGGTCACCGTGCTGCCCGACGTCGTCGCGTTCGGGTCGACGGCGACCACCTTGCCGGTCTGCTGCGTACCGTCGAGGGCGTTCCAGGTGATGGTGGCGGCCTGCTTGTCCTTGATCTTCGTCGCGTCGGCCTCGGCGAAGGCGGCGGTGACCTGCAGCTTGCTCAGGTCGGCGATGTCGATGAAGCCGCTGCTGTCGCTGCTGCTGCTGCTGGAGCTGGTGCTGGAGCCGGTGCTTCCCTGCTGGCCTCCGCCCTGCTGAGAGCCCCCGCCCTGCGACGACGAGGACGAGGACGAGCTCCCGGTCCCCGACGACGAGCTGCCGATCGTGCCGTTCACGGCGACGACCGTGCCGGCCATCGGCGCCTTGAGCGTCGTGCCGGTCACCCCCGCCTCGGCCTCGTCGACGGCCAGCTGCGCCTGGGTGACCTCGTTCTCGGCGGTGCTGGTGTCCGAGCCGGCGTCCTCGGCGCGGGCCAGGGAGTCCTGCGCGGCATCCAGGTCGGCCTCGGCGGCGTCCAGCGTGCGCTGCGCCGCGGCCGGGTCGACCTTCGCCAGCACCTGCCCCTTCTTCACCTTGTCGCCCACCTGCACCGAGATGCTGGTGACGGTGCCGCCGGTGACGAAGCTGGCGCTGGCGGAGCTGGCGCTCTCCAGCGAGCCGTCGGCGGTGACGGAGGCGGTGACGGTGCCCTGCTGGACGGCCACGGTCCGGGTGGACGCCACGGCGGCGGTCCCGGTGTCCGGTCCGGACAGGGTCTCGTACGCCCAGAAGGCGCCGCCGGCGAGCAGGAGCCCGAGGGCGGCGTTGACCGCGACGGCGGGCCGTCGCAGGGCACGGAGGGCTGGCATGACGGACACTGTGGCGAAGCGTCCTGGGAGGAATTACGGCGTAACCTCGGAGCGGGCTCGGAACCCTCTCACGGCTCGGTGTCGGTGGCGGGGATCAGCACGCGGAAGGTCGCGCCGCGGCCGGCCGCCTGGTCCAGCTCCACCCAGCCGCCGTGCCCGTCCACGATCGCGGCGACGATCGACAGCCCGAGTCCCGAGCCGCCGCCCTTGCCGCGGGTCCGGCTGGAGTCCGCCCGATAGAGCCGCTCGAAGACCCGCGGCGCGTGCTCGGCGGGCACGCCCGGGCCGTCGTCCGAGACCTCCAGCACCGCCAGGGGTACGCCGTCCCGCACCGACCCGGCCCGGACGGTCCCGTCGGCGGGCACATGTTCCTCCCGCCGCCCGACGCGGACGGTCACCCGCGCCGGGGCGGTCGTGTGCTGCAGCGCGTTGGCGACCAGGTTCGTGGCGACCTGCCGGAGGCCGTGCTCGTCCCCGAGGACCGTGGGCGGGACGAAGGTCTCGCTGTCGTCGTCCAGGGTGGCCAGGCGCACCGGGCGGCCGGGGACCCGGGCGTGCGCGTCGCGGACGCTGTCGGCGGCGATCTCGAGCAGGTCGACCGGGCGGTGCACGGGCTGCCGGCGCTGGTCGAGGCGCGCCAGGAGCAGCATGTCCTCCACGAGCACGCCCATCCGGCCCGCCTCGCCCTCGATCCGGCTCATCGTCTCGTCGAGCTGCGGGCCGGGCGGGGCGCCGCCGCGACGGTAGAGCTCGGCGAAGCCGCGGATCGACGTGAGCGGGGTGCGCAGCTCGTGCGAGGCGTCCGCGACGAATTGGCGGAGGCGCTGCTCGGAGGCCGTACGGGCAGAGACCTCGGCCTCGATCCGGGCGAGCATGAGGTTGAGCGCGTGCCCGAGCCGGCCGGGCTCGGTGTGCGGGTCGGTGTCGGCGACCCGGCCGGAGAGGTTGCCCGCCGAGATGTCCGCGGCGAGCCGTTCCATCTCGGTGAGCGGGCGCAGCCCCACCCGGACGACGACCGCGGCCCCGGCGGCGAGCAGCGCCAGGGCCAGCACGGTCACGCCGACGTCGATGAGCAGCAGCCGGTCGCCGGTCTCCTCCACCTCCGACAGCGACGACCCGATCACCAGCGCGCCGCCGGTGCCGGTCTCCCGGGCCATCATCCGCCAGCTCGCACTGCCGTCCGTGGCCTCGACCGTGTACAGCTCGCCGGTCCGGCGCAGCACCTCGGCCAGCGGCTGCACCGGCGGGCGGTTCGCGTCGGGGGTCGAGCTGTCGGTCTCGTTGAGGGTGCCGTCGGCAGCGTAGACGTACATGACCTGGTCGGCGCCCAGCCGCAGGGCCCGCCGGCCCGAGAAGCCGCCGGGCGGCGGCGTGGTCCCCGTGAAGGGCCGGGCCATGCCGGTCAGCTGGTCGTCGATGCGGTCGCTCAGATAGCCGCGGAGCAGGACGATGCCCACGGCGTTGGCCCCGAGCAGGGCCACGGCGCTGAGCACCGCGACCATGAGGACCAGCCGCGAGCGCAGGGTCCAGTGGCGCGGCTTCCTCACTCGCCTGCGCTCATTCGTCGTTCCGGGGCAGGCGCAGGGCGTAGCCGACGCCGCGGACGGTGTGGATCAGCGGGAGCCCGGTCTTGTCGATCTTCCGGCGCAGGTAGTAGACGTAGGACTCGACGATCCGGCCGTCGCCGCCGAAGTCGTACTTCCAGACCCGGTCCAGGATCTGCGCCTTGCTGACCACCCGGCCCGCGTTGACCAGCAGATACTTGAGCAGGTTGAACTCGGTCGGCGACAGGTCGATGAGCCGGCCCGCGCGGCGCACCTCGTGGGCGTCCTCGTCCAGCTCCAGGTCGGCGTAGCGCAGCACGCCCGTCTCCGGCGGCGCCTCCAGCTCGGGCCGGCTGCGGCGCAGGATCGCCCGGATCCGCAGGACGACCTCCTCCAGGCTGAACGGCTTGGTGACGTAGTCGTCCGCGCCCGCGGTCAGCCCGGCCACCCGGTCCTCGACGGCGTCGCGGGCGGTGAGGAAGAGCACGGGCGTGCCGCGGCCGGCGGCGCGCAGGCGGCGGGCCACGTCGAAGCCGTCCAGGTCCGGCAGCATCACGTCGAGGACGACCAGGTCGGGGTCGAACTCCTCGACGGCGACCAGCGCGCCGTGACCCGAGTCGGCGACCCGGACCTCGAACGTGACCAGCCGTAGCGTGGCGGAGAGCAGGGCGGAGATGTTGGGCTCGTCGTCGACCACCAGGACCCGGGTCGGCCGGGACGCGGCCGGAGGGTCACCGAGGGCTACCGAGCTGCGGGATTCGAAAGGCACCTGGAAGGGATATCAACGCTTCCTTTGAATTCCCCATGAATGCGGTGTGTGTTCACCAGGACCGGCTGACCACGTCGCCCTGGGCGAGCCCTGAGGTGATCTCCGTGTACGTGTCCCCGCGCAGCCCGACACCCACCGTGACCTTGGCGCCGCCCTTGAGGACCGTGCCACTGGTGCCGGCGACGTCATGGACGGCCGTGCTCGGCACGCGCAGCACGTCGTCGGCAGAGCCGGTCGTGACCCGGACAGCCGCGGTCTGCCCCACGAGCAGGTCGGCCGGCGCCTCGTCGAAGGAGAGCACGACGCCGTACGTGACCATCGTGCCGTCGCTCGTACCGACCGGGTCCACCTGGACGACCGTGGCGGCGAAGCTCTCCCCCGCCCGGTCGGCGAGCGTGACGGCCGCCTTCTGCCGCACCGCCAGCCGGCCCGCGTCGGCCTCGGGGAAGTCGGCGCTGATCTGCATGTCGTACACGTCGGCAAGCGTGATGAACGTCGACCCGCCGCTCACCTGGCTGCCGACCTTGCCGGCGACGGAGAGGACCTTGCCCCGGATGGGGGCGGTGATCGTGGTGCCTTCCAGGTCGTCCTCGGCGTCGGCGAGCGCGACCTCGGCCTGGTTGACCCGCTGCTGGGCGCTCAGGACCGCGTCGCCGCCCTGCTGGCTGCCCTGCCCGCCGCCCTGCGTTCCCTGGTTGCCGCTCTGGCCGCAGGTGCTGGTCCCGCCGCTGCCCTGATTGCCGCCGGTGCCCTGGGTACCGCGGGGTGCTCCGGTCTGGGCCGGCGCCGTGGTCGTGGGCGCCTTGGTCGCCTGTGTCGTCCTGGTCGCCGCCGGGGAGGTGGTCCTGGTCGGGCTCACCGTCTTCGTGGGGCTCGCGGACGGCATGCGGGTGGCGGTGGGGCTCGGGCTCGCCGACGTCGGAGCCGGATCCGCGTACGCGGCCGGGGCGACACACCCGGTCGTCGTCGTGCTCGTGGACCCGTCGTCGGCGGCGTCCTGCGCCTCGGCGAGCGAGTCCTGGGCGTCCGCCAGAGTCTCCTCCGCCGAGTCGACCGCACTCTGCGCATCGGAGTCGTCGACGCTCGCCAGAGCCTGCCCCGCTTGCACGGCGGTGCCCGCACGAACCTTCACGGACTCGACCGTGCCGGCGACGGTGAACGACAGCGTGCGCGTCTGCGCCGGCTCCACGGTTCCGGTCGTCGCCACCTCGGCGGTCACCGCGCCGGTGTCCACGCCCACCGTGGCGGCCACGGTCTTCGGTGCCTCGTCGGCCCCCGCGTTCATGGCGACGGCGACACCCGCGGCCACCAGCAGCACCACGAGGACGCCGGCCGCCACGAGCACCCAGCGCCGATTTCCGCCGCGCCAGGCGGTCAGGCCGATTCCCATGGCCGCAGAGTCTGCGGGGCGGTCCTCGCCGCGGGCTCGGTCCCGCCTCGGAGTTAGCTCGGAGTGCACCTCATAGCTGATTCCGAGCTTTGTCCCACCGTGCGGCGAGGTGAAGACGATGGGGTGAACGGTCGTGTCGCCCGGGCGTGGCGGCCCTGACCGAGGAGTGAGCCGTGCCGCTGACCAGAATGCCGTCCCCCCGCCGCAGCGCGGGGCTGCTCGTCGCCTCCGCCGCACTCGTGCTCTCCGTCGCGGCGTGCGGCGGCGGGTCCGACGACGCCACCGGTGGCACCGACGGGAACGGGCAGGGCGGCGCCAACGCCTTCGCCGCGTACACCAGTTGCCTGCAGGAGAACGGCGTCACCGTCACGATGCCGTCGGGCGGGGCGCGGGTACGCCCGTCCGGCGCGCCCGAGGGCGGTTTCCCGTCCGGCGGCCCGCAGGGTGGGATGCCGTCCGGGCAGCCGCGGCCCTCGGGCAGCGCGGGGGCCGGTGGCAACCGGGGCGGCGGCGGCTTCCCGGGCGGCGGCATGATGCAGAAGCCGGACAACGTCGACCAGGACACCTGGGACAAGGCCCAGGCCGCCTGCGCCTCGGTGCGGCCGAGCTTCGGGGCCGGCCGCAACGGTGGGGGCCGCAACGGCAACGGGGCGAACGCCGCCTACACCAACTGCTTGAAGGACCACGGCGTCACGCTGACCGACGGCCAGGAGCCCGACACCAGCGACGCGAAGGTGAAGGAGGCCGTCGAGACCTGCCAGGCCCTCGCCCCGGCCCCGTCGGCGAGCGCCACCTCCTGAGCCGCTCGACATGGCTACGGCCGGCGTCCTCGGGGCGCCGGCCGTAGCCGTCTCCCCTCCGGAGCCTCCACCAGAGCCTCTCCGTTCACGGCTCTCGCCGGCCTTACCGGGGCCTCCGCCGGGCGGGGCCGCGCCGGGCCTTACCGGGGCTTGCGCAGGGCGGGACCTCGCCGGGCCTTCGCCGTCCGCGGCCTTCGCCGGGCGGTCAGAGGTCGGGGATCGTGCGCTCGAGGTTCATCCAGCGGTCGGCGAGCTGGCGACGGCGGCAGGCGACGAGGTGGCCGGCGAGGATGGCGGGCTGACCGCCGCGGACGCAGGCGTCGGCACCGGCGGTGAGCACGGCTGCCACCAGCTCGGCGGGGGCGTCGTCGTCGACGAGGGCCACGACGGCCGTGCGCCTGGGGAGCACCGCGCGGGCGGAGACGAGGTCCCATTCGCGGGCGCCGCTGATGAGGACGATCTCGTCCGGGCGTACCTCGTCGAAGCTGGTCGCGGCCCGGACCGACCACCCACCCGGCAGGTGCGAAGCGAGCCCGGCGGTCCGCCCGGTGTAGCCCAGGACGACGACGACCGGCGCGGGACGCGGCTCGTTGAGGTCCGGCGCCACGGCGTGCGCCGTGTTCGGCGCGAACGCCCGGTTCTGGTCGGTGCGGTTCAGCTGCACAAGCATCGGACTCCCCCAAGCCGTACGTCGTTCCCTGCCGACCCCACCTTTCGCCGCCAGCCTTGGGCCTGCGTGTGGGAAACCTGTGTGTCCGATGACAATGATCGACCCGCCTGACCGGCCGGTGAACGCCACGCGACCCGCCCGGTGAACGGCTCGCCCGGGCGGCCCGAAACCGTGCGCATAGTCGGCGGCGATCCGGGGATGCGGCCCCCCGTGATCACGACGACCGACACCACCACCGGCACCGCGGCCCTCCTCGAACTCGGCGCGGTGCTCAAGCGGCAGGGCTACACGTTCACGACGGTCACCCCGGCCACGCACGCCCGGGTCAACAGCCGCCCCGGGCACACCGTGGCGCGCGACCTGCGGGACGTGCTGGGCTGGAGCCGGCCGTACGAGCCCGGCCTGCTCTCGCCCGAGATCGCCGGCCTGCTCGAGGCCGCCGGCGTGGTCGAGCCCGCGGGCGAGGGACTGCTACGGAGCATGGTGCGCTTCTCCACGTACGACGGGGAGCTGTTCGTGCACTCGGCGTTCCCGACCGATGCGGCGGGATCGGTGTTCTTCGGGCCGGACACGTACCGGATGGCGGACGCCGCCGCAGCCCTGCTCGCCCGTCGCGAGAGCCCGGTACGCCGCGCGGTCGACATCGGCTGCGGCACGGGCGCCGGCGCCATCACAGTCGCCAAGCGGGCCCGCGAAGCCGAGGTGCTGGCCGTCGACATCAACCCGGACGCGCTGCGCTGCACCCGCGTCAACGCCACCCTGGCCGGCACGCCGAACGTCCGCCCCCGGCACAGCGACCTGCTCAGCGACGTGACGGGCCGGTTCGACCTGATCGTGTCGAACCCGCCGTTCATGATCGACCCGGCCGGGCGGGCCTACCGGGACGGCGGCGGCCCCGAGGGCCACGGCCTCACCCTCGCCGTCGTGGACACGGCGGTGCAGCGGCTCCAGCCAGGCGGTTCCCTGGTCCTCCTCAGCGGTACGGGCATCGTGGCCGGCCGCGACCCGCTCCGCGCCGCGATCGCCGGGCACCTCGACGGGACGGACCTGAGCTGGGAGTACCGCGAGCTGGACCCGGACGTCTACGGGGAGGAGTTGGAGTCCGCGTACGCCCACGCCGAGCGCCTCGCCGTCGTCCTCCTCACCGCGACGCGATCCTCCTCGGCCGGGGCCACCTCGCGCGCGACCGCATCCCTGACCACGGGCGTGCCGAGCGGCTCATGGGCCTGCCCGACCGCCGGCGCGGCTCCCTCAAGCGCCTCCCCTGCCGCCGACGCGGCTCCCTCAAGCGTCTTCCCGGCCGCCGGCGTTACGGGGGCTTCCGCGGCGGCGGACCCGGCAGGGCGCGCATGAGCGGGTTCACCCTCGGGGTCGAGGAGGAGTATCTGCTGCTCGACCCGCACACCGGCCGGAACACGGCGATGGCCGACAAGGTCGTCGCCGGGCTGCCGGACACCGTACGCTCGCAGAGCCGTCAGGAGTTCCGCGGCAGCATGCTCGAGATGGTCACCGAGGTGTGCCCGGGGCTCGACGAGCTGCGCCAGGAGCTGACCCTGATCCGCTCGGCGGCCGCGGAGTCGGCGGCCGCCGCCGGTGCGCTCCTCACGCCGATCGGCGCGACCCCGATCGCCGAGCCGGACCGCCGGCCTCCCGACGACGCCCGCTTCCGGGCGATCACCCGCCACTACGGCCCGATCGCGGCGGACGCGGCGGTGTGCGGCTGCCACGTCCACGTGGGCGTCCCGGACCGGGAGGCGGCGATCCGGGCGTGCCTGGGCCTGCGCCCCTGGCTGCCGGTGATCCAGGCGATCGCCGCGAACTCGCCGTTCTACCAGGGCCAGGACACCAGCCACGCCAGCTGGCGATCGATGCAGCTCCGCCGCTGGCCGCTGCTCGGCCCCACGCCCCCGTTCCGCTCCGCCGCGGAGTTCGACCAGGCGGTCGCCGAGTACGCCGCCGCCGGCGCCATGCTCGACCAGTCCATGGTCCTCTGGTACGCCCGCCCCTCCGCCACCTGGCCCACCGTCGAGATCCGAGTCGCCGACGTCTGCCTCACCGCCGCGGACACGGTGCTCGTGGCGGGCCTCGTCCGGGCGCTCGTCGTCACGCTGCTCGACTCCGGCCGGGCCGTGGCGGACGTACCGGATCATGTGCTCGAAGCCTCCCACGCCGCCGCGGCGCGCAACGGCCTGGACGGCATGCTCCTGGACGCGCGGACCGCCCGGGCCCGGCCGGCATGGGACCTGGTGAACGACCTGACCGCCTACGTCTCGAAGGCCCTGCACCAACTGGGCGACGACCGGACCGTGCACGACGAACTCGCCCGCCTGCGCGACGAAGGCACCGGCGCAACCCGCCAGAGACGCATCTTCGCCGCAAAGAACGACCTGCTGACCACCTTGCGGGAGGTCTCCGCCTGAACCGGCTTGCCGCCGGGACCACCCGGCGGCGGCCCCTCCCACGTCCGGCCGGCGGCCCGACGGTCGCGAACAGGGGTTGGAGCCCCGTGCTACTGCTCATGACGTGCGTCCCGGCCGCCCCACCAACCATCCCCGTCCCCGGCCGAGCCCCGCCCTGCCCCTCGGCGCCCTCGCCGCCGCCCAAATGATCGCCGTAGTCACCCTGGACGGCGCCACCCGCCCCGGCTACGACCCGTGGCGCAACTGGGTGAGCCAGCTCGCCCTCGGCCCCCAAGGCTGGCAAGGCACCCTCAACATGACCCTCTGCAGCCTGTGGCTGACCCTCTACGCCCTGGCCCTGCACCATCACAGCCGCCAGCCAACCCCCACCGCCGCCACCGACCGCCACAGCCGCACTGACGCCCCCGACCACCACCGCCGCACCGACCGCGCAAGCCTCGCCGACCGCCGAAGCCCCACTGACGCCGCCGACCGCCACAGCCGCACCACCGCTGGCGATGACGCCGTCGACCCCGCGAGGCCACCGCGCTCGAGACGCACCGAGCCGGTGAGCCGCCGGGGCGCAGCTCATCCCCGCGCCGACGCCGCGCTCGCCGCGAAGCGGTTGCGCCGTGGCGCCCGCTGGGTCCTCGCCTGCGCCCTGAGCCTCGCCCTGACCGCGGCCCTCCCGACCGACCCCGGCCTGGGCTTCCCGCCCGGCACCCCGCCGGCCACGACCCTCGTCGGCCAGCTCCACCAGGCCGCCGGCATCCTGGTCTACCTCACCGGCCTGCAAGCCACTCTCCACCTCGGCCCGCGCACCTACGCCCGCATCGTCGCCGCCGTGATGACGGTCGCCTTCGCCGCCGCGACGACCCTGGTGCTCCTCGACGCCTACGGCGTGTGGCCGGGCACCCCGAGCGGCCTGCTCGAGCGCATCGCCCTCTTCACCGGGCTGGCCTGGACCGGAGCCGCCGGCCTCACCAGCGCATCGCCCCCTCCAGAGCACTGGCCTGGACCGAAGTCGCCGCCCCCGCCCGCCCATGACCCTCCGCAAGGAGGCCCACCCGAACCGGAACCGCCGGCCCACTAACGCATCGCCCCCTCCAGGGCACTGACCTGGACCGAAGTCGCCGGCCCCGCCAGCTCATCGCCCTCCGCAAGGAAGCCGACCCGAACCGGAGCCGCCGGCCCCCTTGCGCATCGCCCTCTTCGAGGGGCCGACCGCAAGCGGAGCCGCCGGCGTGGCCCCCGACGAGGCGATCCCGGCGGTGCACGTCACTGCAGCGCGGGAACCTTGGGCGCCTCCTCCACGGGGATGCCGGCCCCGCGCCGATCGAGCGTGAAGCTGACGACGGCCAGCGCGAAGCCGACGACGCCCAGGACGACTCCCACCCACGCCGGAGCGCGATAGCCGAGCCCGTGGGCGATCACCGCGCCGCCGAGGGCCGCGCCGAGGCTGTTGGAGATGTTCATGGCGGACTGGTTGACCGCGGCACCCATCAGCTGTGCACCGGGGGCCACGGCGATGAGCCGGCCCTGCAGCGCGGGGGCCAGGAACAGGCACGTGGCGCCGATGAGGAAGGCGGCGATGAACAGTCCGGCGGCGTTGCCGGCGACCAGGGCGAAGAGCGCGTTGCTCGCGATCATGGCGGGGAAGCCGACGAGCATGGCGCGCCGCAGGTTGCGGTCGGCCAGCCAGCCGCCGAGGGCGTTGCCCACCGTCATGCCGAGGCCGACGGCGACCAGCACCCAGGGCACCGTGCCCGCGGAGAGGTCCGCCACGTCGGTGGTGACCGGCGCGATGTAGCTGTCGATGGCGAAGAAGCCGGCGAAGCCGATGGCCGCGGTCGAGGCGACCAGCCAGACCTGGGGGCGGCGCAGCGCGCGCAGCTCGGCGGCGGGCGAGCCGCCCTCGGCCGCCTGCACGTCGGGAACGGTCAGCGTGACGGCCAGCAGGGTGAGCAGGAACACGCCGGCGACGGTCAGGTAGGCGATGCGCCAATCGGTCGCCTGACCCAGCTTGGTGATCAGCGGCACACCCACCAGGTTGGCCACCGTCAGGCCGCCGAGCACGGCCGCGAAGCCACGCGCCTCGTTGCCCGGGCCCATGAGGGTGGCCGCGAGCAGGCCGGCCGCGCCGAAATAGGCGCCGTGCGGCAGGGCGGCGACGAAGCGGGCGGCAAGCACCAGCTCGAAGCTCGGCGCCACGGCCGACGCGACGGTGCCCGCGACGAAGAGCACGAGCAGCCCGATGACCAGCTTCTTACGGGCCACGCGGGCGGTCAGGGCGGCGATGGTCGGCGCGCCGACGACCACACCGAGCGCGTAGGCCGTGATCATCCAGCCGGCGTGGGCGACCGCGTCGGAGGAGGAGCGGGCGTATTCGTCGCCGAGCAGACCCCGGGCGATCTCGGGCAGCAGGCCCATGGCGACGAACTCGGTCAGGCCGACCGCGACGCCGCCGAGGGCGAGTGCGAGCAGAGCCGTCCAGCGACGGCGAGGGGTCAATTGGTCCACGCCGACGACTTTAGCAACGGCGTTGCAGAAGGGGTATTGTGATCCCATGCACCGCACCGCCGCGGACCTCACGTTCCTGAAGGGCTACAACGACGCCCTGGTCATGACCCTTGCCCGCACCCTGCGCACCTTCGAGCGCACGACCGTCTCCGAGGCCACCGGGCTCACGCTCCAGGCCGTCTCCAAGATCCTCACCCGCCTGATCGAGGAGGGCGTCGTAGCCCCGTCGGGCGTGCGCCGGCCGGCCATCGGCGCGCCCGCGGCCGTCTACGAGCTGGTTGCGGGCAGCCGCTACGCACTGGGCGCGCACGTCTCCCGGCGTACGCTGCGGATGGTCCTCACCGACCTGGCCGGCACCGTGCTGTGGTCCACGGTGTCGCCGCTGCCGGCCGACTTCACGCCGGGCCAGCTGGTCGACGCGATGGCCGGGCTGGTCGACGAGGCGGGCCGCACGCACGACCTGTCGGGGCGGCTGACCGGCGTCGGGATCGGCATGATCGGCCCGCTGGACCACGCGGCGGGCACCGTCCAGGGCGCGCACCGGCTGCGCCATTGGCACGACGTGCCGCTGGTGGAGTTCGCGACCGAGGCGCTGGGGCTGCCCGTGCACGTGGACAAGGACGTCACGGCAGGCGTCACGGCGGAGGGCTGGCGGCGCGGAGCGGCGTTCCGCGACGCCGCGCTGATCATGGTCGAGGCGGGCGTCGGGGCGGGCCTCTGGCTCAACGGCACGGCCCATCGCGGCGCCCACACCAACGCCGGCGAGTTCGGTCACACCGTCGTCGAGCTCGACGGCCCGCCGTGCGTGTGCGGGCGCCGCGGCTGCCTGGAAGCGGTGCACGACCGGGCGGCCGAGAGCGGCGACCTCGAGCGCGCCGCCCGCGTCCTGGCCGTCGGCGTGGTCAACCTGGTGCAGACCCTCGACCTGTCGCACGTCGTCCTCGCGGGCGCCGACCTGCTCGAGCACGGCGAGCTCTATCGGACGACCGTCGAGCAGGCCCTGCGCACGGAGGTCCCCCGCGCCGACTGGCTGACCGTGGAGCTGTCCCTGACGAGCCTGGGCGAGGACGTCATCGCCGCCGGCGCCGCGATGCAGGTCCTCGACGACAGATACGGCATCCCCGGTCTCGCCCCGCTGTGATGCGCCGACAGACGACGCGCCCGCCCCGCGGCCCGCTCCCGTCGGCATCGCGCGCCGCGAGGGGAGCACACCCATGTCCGACGCCCGCCAGACGACGGCCAAGCACCGGAACGCCCGGCCTCCGCAGCGAACAGCCCCGCCACCAGCACGAAAGCCGGCCACCGAAACGCCCGCCGCCCCAGGGAGCAGCCCCGCCACCAGCACGAAGGGCCGGGCACCCAGGCTCCCGGCCGCCGCAGGGAAGCAGTCCGGCCACCAGCATGGGCTACCCCCCGGATACGCCACCCAGCACGATGGCCGGGCACCCGAGCGCCCGGCCATCGGAGTGGGGAGTCGTCAGGCGGCGTTCCAGGTGTCGATCGCGGGGTTGCCGTGCTCGAAGCCGAGCGTCGACACCGTCGCCGTGTCCAGGCGCAGCAGCCCTCCCCCGCTGGCCGGCAGCCCGATCCAGCGCGCCCCGGCCACCCGCAGCGAGTGCCCGTGCGCGATCAGCGCCACGTCGCCCTGCTCCAGGAAGGTGCGCGCGTGCGCCAGCACCCGGTCGAGCCGCGCCCCCACCTCCTCGGGCGTCTCGCCGCCCGGGGCACCGTCGCGCCACAGGGACCAGCCGGGGCGGGTCTCGTGGATCGTCTTGGTGGTGATGCCCTCGTAGTCGCCGTAGTTCCACTCGGCGAGGTCCTCGGTCGTCTCGGTGACCGTGAGGCCGGCCAGCTCGGCGGTGCGCAGCGCCCGCTTGCGCGGGCTGGAGATCACCGCGGCGAAGGTCCGCCCCCGCAGCCGCTCCCCCGCCAGCCGGGCCTGCTGCTCCCCGGTCTCGGTCAGCTCCAGCTCCGTGTAGGACGTGTGCCGCCCGTTGGCGCTCCACTCGGTCTGCCCGTGCCGGATGAGCACGATCTCGCCCATGATGTTCTCCCTCGAAAAGCGCGCCTTAGGCAAATGTGTACCCCGCCCGCGGCCCCACCACCGCGGATGCCGGATTTCAGGCCCCGCCGGCGAGCATCTCCTCGAACGACGCGGTCAGCGCGAACGGATCGGCCACCGTCACCGGCTCGCGCCGGGACAGCTCGCGCGCCAGCTCGCCGGCAGCCCGCTCGACACGGCCCTGCAGGGAATCCTCGTCGCCGCCCCAGTCCTCGGAGGCCGCGAAGACGGACGTGGGGATCGTCACCGCCCGCAGGTACGCGAACATCGGCCGCAGCGCGTGCTCCAGCGCCAGCGAGTGCCGGGCCGTGCCCCCGGTCGCCGCGATCAGCACCGGCTTGTCGACCAGGGCGTCCTTGTCGAGGACGTCGAAGAACGACTTGAAGAGCCCACTGTACGAAGCATTGAACACGGGCGTGACGGCGATCAGCCCGTCGGCACCGGCCACGTCGTCGAGCACCGTCTTGAGCGCCGCGGGCGGGAATCCGGTGAGCATGTGGTTCATGAGGTCGTGGGCGACGTCCCGCAGCTCGACGGTCTTGATCGTCACGCCGACCCCGAGGGCGCCCGCCCGGGAGGTCACCGCCGCGGCCAGCCGGTCCGCGAGCAGCCGAGTCGACGACGGCTGACTCAACCCGGCCGACACGACGACGACAGTGCGTTCCTTCATGATCCCGCCACCTCCACGCTGGGCCCGTCCGTACGGCCCGCACAACATCTTTGCCGGAACAAATATTTCACAGTCAACGACCACGGGGAAGTGCGTCCCGCACCACACCTGAACGCCCCCTTGCGTCCGGTTGGGCCGCACCATCCAATGAACGCACCGTGTCCAACTCATCACCGATGAGCAGGGGTGCCTGCGTGCAACTCAGAACCAAGATTCTCGTCTCCGTCGTCGCCGGCGGCGCCACCTACCTCCTCACCAACGCCACGTCCCAGCCCGAGATCTGGCAGCTCACCATGTCGGTCTTCGTCGGTGGCATCGTCCTGGTCACCCAGGTCCTGCTCGGCTACGACACGAAGGTCACCGAACTCCAGGCCCTGGTGGATCGCCGCTTCCGGGCAGTGAGCACCGCGACCGACCTCTACGCCCGCGTGGAGTCGCACGCGCTCGCCGAGCGGATCAACCGCCTGGTGCAGTCGACCAGGGGCCTCAAGGCGGATCCCCTCACCCAGCGCTTCGTGGATCACGAGCTCGACCGCCTCATCGGCATGCTCGACGGCCTCCGGCACGGCTGGGCCTTCTACGTCGGCGAGGACCGCGACTGGCTGCTGGGCCTGACCGCCTGCGCCAACAAGTCGATCGACGCGACGAGCATGACGTCGTTCGGCAACCGCCAGGGCTATGTCGACGAGGAGTACTGGGAGACCGACTCCGGACAGCGCTACCTGGCCCTGCAGCGCCGCGCCATCGCCGAGCGCGGCGTGCGCATCCGCCGGCTGTTCCTGCTGGACGAGGACACCCAGGCGGACGAGAGCCTGCTGAGCTCGCTGCTCGCCCCGCACCAGGCGATCGGCGTGGAGATCAGGGTGCTGCAGCCCGCGAAGCTGGACTTCCTGCTCCGGACGGACATGTTCGACTTCATCCTGTTCGACGGCAGCCTGAGTTACGAATTGCGTTCCGCCCTGTCGGTGGAGCGGGAGGCACGCCCGGCGATCGCCAGCGTGACCCTGGTCTCGGACTGGCGGGTCGATGACCGGCGCCGAAGGTTCGATCAGATGTGGCAGGCCGCCGAGGTCTCGGAGGAGCCCAGCACCAGTGCGGCCACCGCCTCCGCGCAGCCCCAGGACAAGCTCACCCCGGAGCCGCCGTGACCGTAGTTGTGCACGAGAAGGCATCCGGGCGCCCACAGCTCCGCCTCGAGCCGGACCTGCGGGCGCTGCGGCCGGAGACCCACCCGCTGACTCAACACCTGGGCATGACGCACGCGGCGATCAACGGCGGCGCACCGGTCGATGATCCCCGCGGCCACCCGCCTCTTGTCGGGCCAGCTCCGCGGGAAACCCTCGTCCATGCTGCCGCCCAGCACCAGGATGTCGTCGCCCTGCGGAAGCATGTACGTCATCATCGACGAATCGAAGGAAGCGGCGGTGAAGAATTTCGTGATGCCCGGATTACGCACCACGACCAGCTGACCCCGGACCGGCCTGACACTGTCGTCCCCCACGAAACGAGCCGCCCCGGTGCCGGCACAGTTGACGACGATCGGTGCGATCTTGAATGCGGTGCCGACGCGCAGCTTCCCGCCGATCCGGAGCCGGCCGCCGCCGCGGATCAAGCGATTCTGCAGATAACGCAGATATCGCGGCATGTCCACGATAGGAGTCGTATAGCTCCATCCGGCGGCATAGCCCGGCGGAATCTCGGACGGTGTGCACTTGCGCGCCCCGGAAGGGGCTTTGTCCCAGCCGGGGAAATCATGGTCGGTCGTGAAGACTTCGACACCCTCGACCGCACGGACCCCGACACGCTCGCGCACCAGACCGGACAGCACCCGCAACGTACGAATTCCCCACTCACCAACGGCAGCATGCTCGGCCAGGGTGGGGTCCCACATCGCACCCGCGGCGGCCGAGGTCGTCCGCAAAGGCGGCTTGTTCGTCCGCACGAGCACGCGAAGACCGTTTTCCGCAAGGAGCACTCCCGTCGTCAGACCCGAGACGCCCGCACCGATGACCACGACGTCCGCTTTCCACGAGGGCATGCGCCGAGGTTAACGCCCGGCATCAATGAAAGCGGTCAGCCGGACGGGCGCGGATCGCGTCGCGTCGCGGGATCGGTTGATGCCCGCATTCCGAGCGCGTTGCGAACGGGCCGGCACGGCGCCGTCGTGGCACTCCGATCACTTCCGTTGTGGACGGCAGTTCCGGAGCCGGCGCCGGACAGGACACCTTCGCCACCGGCGCGTGGATACTGGTCGATGGAAAGCTCGATGCGACGAAAGAAGCGGCAGGAACTGTGGGGAGTTGACTTCTTGCAGCCCGTGACGAGTTCAGGGAGGCTTGCAGGACCACTGCCCCCCGCACCTGAGAACGATCACCCATCGAGCTCGACGAGCACCGGAGGACATCCCGTGGCGAAGCCTGCCGAAAGGTCACCATCCGTGACCGTCACGACGTCATGGAACGAGCAGGCACGCGCCGATCGTGCGGACGCCTGGCAGACGATCGGCAACAGAGACGTCGACTGGGACGAATTCGACTCAGAGGCTTATTTCGATCACAACTACGGCATGCTCCGGCCGGACGACCGCCAGATCATCGGCATCATCACCTCCTTCTTCGACGACTACCGGCGCCGTTTTCCGGACACCTGGCTGCGCACAGCCATCGACGTCGGCGCCGGGGCGAACCTGTACCCCGCGCTCGCCATGCTGCCGTTCACCTCGGAGATCACGCTTTTCGAACGGGCGGCGTCCAACTGCTCCTGGCTGCACCAGCAACTGAGGACGCCCCACGAATCCTGGTGGCAATTCTGGTCGGAGATGGCGCGGGACCGCGACGCCTACGGGCAGATCACCGATCCGCTCGATCTGCTGAGCCGCCGCGCCTTTGTGGACAAGGGAAATCTGTTCCGCCTGGAGCCGGGCCGGTACGACATGGGCACGATGTTCTTCGTCGCGGAGTCGATCACCACCCGGGACGAGGAGTTCCAGCGGGCCGTCGGCAAGTTTGTCGGCTCCCTGCGCCGGCACGCCCCGTTCGCGGCCGCTTTCATGAAGGACTCCTCGGGTTACTGCGTCGGCAATGTGGAATTTCCCGCGTGCTCGGTCGACGAGAACGACATCAAGAAGGCACTGGCGGGGGTGGCACGGGATGTCACCATCACCACTGTCGAGAGCAACGACCTTCGCGAGGGATACGGCGGCATGATCGTCGCCACCGGACGCAAGAAGGTGTAGCACAACGAGCCCGGGCAACGTCCGACGGACGGGTAGGTGACGGCAACGCGATGCAGATCCAGCCACGTCAGCAACTCCTCGACATCTGGCGCTCGACGGCCCGGCTGTCCTTCGTGGACGGCGAGTGGCTGTTCGGCGGCAGGGACGGCGCCAACTCCATCAGCGATGCCGAGCAACTCCTGTGCATCATGGCGCCGGCCACGGAAATCCCCCTGTTCCGCCTCGACAATCCCAATGTCGCCGAGCGCGACGTGCTGGACGCCCTGGATGCCCTCGGCACCCATGTTCAAGTGCCCCAGCGTCTGGTCAGGGCGCTGGCGAAGTATCTGGAGCGGTACACCGAGGAGGACGGCACGCCGATCTTCTCGGGTGACACCTACTTCGCCTCGGGCGAGCCCGGCGCGGAGATCGAGCCGGCGCAACGCCGGCTCGACGTGGTGGACTCGTTCTCGGTCAGCATCACCCTGATGCTCGCCACGATCGGCTTCACCCGGATCTTCCGGCAGGTCGTGACCCGGCCCGACCTGCTCGGCGAGGTGTCCGCTCTGGAGCAGGCCGCGAGCAAGCGCCTCACCGCGGCCATGGTGGGCCTGTTGCGCAGCTTCGCCGTCAACGTCTTCTCCTCGGAGGACGACTTCGGCCAGGAGTTGATCCGGATGGTCAACCAGGACCGCCGGCCCACCCGGCAGGTGGTCGAGGAGCTGCGGAACGCGCTGCGGGAGATCAACGCCCGGCTGCGCGACGACGTCACCATCGGCTCCGGCACCGCGGAGAACGGCGAGTTCGACCTGCCCGATCGGCTCTTCGAGTGCGGCTGGAGCTGGGGCATCGTCAAGGACGCCCCGCAGATCGACACCTCCGACGTCGGCGTTCAGCGCCCCGGTCTGGCGCAGAACGCCCCGTACATGTACTTCACCGCCGTGGCACTCGACGCCATCCAGGCGCTGTCGTCGGAACGGACCCGGCTCCTCGGCCTGCTCGACGAGGCGCAGCTGAGGCTCGCCCAGTCGTTGCAGCTGCGCTTCGAGCTCACCCGGTCGTACTGGGCGGCGATCGCGGAGTTCGGACAGGCCCGCTGGCCGCTCGAGGACCTGCCCTGGCGGACCGTGGACGGCGTGGAGGCCGACTACTTCACGCTCCTGGTGAGCGGCATGACAATGCAGAACCAGATCGCCGTACGGGCGCCCGCCACCGACCTGAGCCGGGTCGCCGCGGTGCTCGAGGAGGTCGCCAACCGCAGCCGGATCACGCGGCGGTCCACCGAGCGCGAGCCGGCGCTCGACGTGCACCACCCGGGCCTCCGTTTCGACCTCGTGGGCAGCGAGGCAGCGGGCGGACCCCCGCTGGCCTGGACAGCGGCCGACATCTCGCCGCTCCTGCTGCGCCGCACGCTGACTCTCGCCGGTCTGCTTCCGGACGGCACGGCCTACAGCCGGCTGATCGACCTTGCCGACGAACTGTGGCGGCACGTGGACAGCCGCTCGCTGACCGGCGGGCTGACGGACGGTCTCTGGGATCAACCTGCCGGCGCCTACCCGCAGCTCGACGTCAAGTACACCGAGGTCTCCTGGTACTACACGAAACGGGTGGTGGACTGCCTGGTCACCGCGGCCCGCATCATCAACGAGCCGCCGCTGCGCAGCGAACTGCTGGTCGCCATGGCCGCGGATCTGCTCATCGAGGCCGAGCACCTGTACGACCGGGAGCGGCTCAACAACTCCACCCACAGCGGCGACGCCCTGGCCACCGAGCTCAACCAGATCGGCATCGACCTGGAACGCGCGCGGGCCCGCCGGAGGGAACGACCCGGGGTGGCGGTCGCCGTGGCCCAGGATGTCCTGCGCCGGCTCGACCGGCTGTCGGCGGCCCGGCAGGCGACGCGCGGGACGATGTGACGTGCTGATCTTCGCGACCTCCGACAAGGGCGGCACCGGGCGGTCGGTGACCGGCTGCAATGTGGCGTACCGCGCGGCGCTGGACGGCAAGGACAGCGTCTACCTCGACTTCGACTTCGGCAGCCCGACCTCCGGTGCGATCTTCGAGGTCCCCGGCGCCCTGGCCGGGGTGCCCGGCGGCGGACTGCACGACTACTTCCTCGGACACGCCGAGGAGCCACGCCACATCGACGTCTGGGTGGAGTCGGAGCGGGACGCTCTGCGGACCCGACCGGCGGGCGCCGGAATGCTGACGCTGTTCCCCGGTGATCACGGCGGCGGCGAGTTCCGGGCGACCGCGGAGATGGTCGAGCGGTGCGTGCGGCTGTTCCGGCGCATCGAGGACGAGTTCGACCTGGCCGTCGTCGACCTCAGCGCCGGCCGCTCGTACGCGACGGAGATCGCTCTCGCGGCGACCGCCCACCCGGACATGGCCGGTGCGGACGCCCGCTGGCTGGTGTTCCACCGCTGGACCCGGCAGCACATCATCGCCGCCGCGGGGCTGGTGCACGGTCCGCACGGGTTGCTCGAGGCGGGCCGGTCCCGTGGCCATGACCCCGCCGTGCTGCGCCGCAGCATCCGATTCGTCCGTACCGCCGTCCTGGACCCGGCCGCACCCGGCCAGGCGGGACTGCGCCCCGAACAGCTCGCCTGGCTCGACCGCACCGACCGCGGCCTGCATGAGCTCGCGGGGGCCGAAGGCATCGGACGCGCGGTGGTGCTCGGCGAGATTCCCCTCGACCCTGTGCTGCAGTGGCGGGAGCAACTGCTGTCCAACCAGGACGTCATGCTGCACGGGACAGCCAACCAGGAGTCGGTCACCGCGTTGGAGCAACTGGCCAAGCGGCTCTTCGACGACGAAGCGTGGCTGGGCCTGTGATCCCCGACGGCATCTTCGTCGAGGAGACCGCCTCCACCACGGTACGCTCGGTCGCGCTCTCGCATCTCTCCGTCGAGCTGGGTCACCTGTACATGGAGGACTTCAAGGCGGGGCACGATCACCTCGTCGAGCAGTTCCGTCGCGTCGCGCCCTGGGCCGCCGCGGCCCGTGGGACCGTCACGGCCAGGTCCTCGCCGCGGGTGAGCACCTGCTTCCTGATCGACGACTACTTCACCCGGTTCGGCACGCCGCGCGGCGTCATCGACCAGGTCGTGGAGGCGGCGACCGAGGCGGGGCTGACTGTCGACTACATCGCCCGGGAGTCCGGCTGCGCCACGGCCGACGGCGTCGAGCTCGCCCGGCTGGTGGAGGGACATCTGGTCAGCGAGCCGGCCGAGGGCACCGACGGCTCGCGGCCCCCGCTGTCCGTGACCGGCTGGCTGACCAACGGCGAACGCTCCCCCGCCGGTGAGGCGACGGCCGCCATGACAGCGCCTCAGCCCTGGCGGCCGCCGCGGCAGAGCGCCGCCCGGAACCACTCGATCTTCCTGGACATCGAGCTGTGGAGCGAGCAGAACGGCGGGCGGCTGTGGTCCTGCCCGTTCCTGGCCGCGGTGTGGCAGGTGCAACGGCTGGGCCTCGTACGCCACACAGGCGAGCCCGTCGCCGAGCCGCAGCCCGGATCGATGGAGTCGCTGCCCGCCGAGTGGGCGGCGATGCCCGCCGTGCTGCAGCTCAATCCGCGGGCGGCACCCTTCCGGGCGTACCGGACGATCTCCGTCATGGATTCCCGCTTCCTGCCGATCGAGGTGGCGGTCCGGACGATCCTCGGGCAGTACGCGGTCGCGCCGGCCCTGTCGGAGATGATCGCCGATCGGGCTGCCCGCGAGGCGTTCGCGCTGCCTGCGCAGGCGGTCGACCGCATCGGCTACGTCTTCGTCTGATCGCCGGGCGGTTCGGGCTCGCGCGACACCTCCCACAACTCCCGGAACAGTTGCACGCATTGCTGGACCCGATACTCGGTCAGCACCAGCCGGGTTTCGGCGATCTGGGCGAGCTGCGGGTCCGAACTGGTGGGTGTCATCTCGTACGCGAGCGTGTCGTCGAAGACGATCAGGTCGTGCACCCGCAGCTGCTGCGGCACGTCGTCGCGGACCAGCAGGCGCACGTCGATGCCGAGCCGGACCTGTTCGGAGCAGACCAACGCCAGATCCTTGTCACCCGCGTCGGCCGCGGTGTCCAGCACGAAGATCCGGCGCACCTTCGTGCCGTCGGCGGCGGCGACGCGCTGGGCGTCGAGATAGCGCTGCCCTGTCTCGCTCTGCCACAGGCTGTGGTCGACCGCCGCCAGGCTGATCGCATCGATGCTGGCCGTGGCATTGCGGGTGAGTCCGAGCAGCCACTCACGGTCCTCGCCGTAGTAGGTGACCGTGCCTCCGTCCGAGACCTGCTTGAGCAGCTCGGACGTCTCGGCGATCCTGGCCCGCACGAAGCGGTGGATGATCTCGGGCGCGGCCGCGGGAACGAGTACGGCATTGCGCACCAGATTCCGGATCACCTCCTCCCCCAGCGACGACAGGCCGATCATGCGGTGCAGATCGGTCGCCTCGCTGATGTCGCCGAAAGCGTCGGTGACCAGCTTCCTCGTCCCGGTCAGCCCGTCCCGCGCCAGCCGCTCGACGACGCCGAGCCGCCGATCGAAGTCGATCAGGAAGCGGATCAGCAGGGCGATGCCGCCGATCAGGACGGACAGGGTGAGGCTCGTGTCCTGCGGCAGGTTCGCGGCATTGGTGATGAGGAACGTGAGACCGCCGGTGGCCACGGTGGTGAGAATCTTCCGGGCGACGCTGGGGGGTGGCGCCAGCGCGGGCGGCGGAGGGGTCATCGCGGGCTCGCCGACGCGTCCGGCCCGGCCGGCGTCGCCATGGCGCCGACGACCAGCTGATCGCGGATGCGGGCGACGACGGTGTGCCACTGCCGGCTGAAACCCGGCCGGCTTTCCAGCGCCGCCCACACCATGTCGGAGAGCTCGTCACCGCGGGCTCCCGGCATCCACAGGTGCAGCAGATGGTCGATCACCGGCGCCAACCGGCGCAGCGCCTCGGCGCGTACCAGCACGCCCGGGGCAGCCTTCCGCACGGCGGCGAGGAGCGTGGTGAGCAGCCAGTCGTGCAGGGCGACGTCCTCCGCGACCGCACAGGCACTGGCGGCGGAGCCGTCCGGCACCGTCACCCGGAGCAGCCTCTGATCGTCGCGGCGCAGGGTGAACTGCACCGAGGTCGTCGCACCGCCGGTCGCCACGATCCAGCGCAGGCGCGTACGCCCGGATCTGAGCGGCGAGCCGCCCGGACGGCGATCCTGCACCCGGCCGACGGCACGGGCCGCGATCGCCGCCAGATCCACTGTGCCCGGTGCGGGCGACCCCAGAGCGCCGGCCACCGCGTCCGGCCCGGTCCGGCCCACCGTCTCCACGACACCGGGCTGGGCAAGGTAGTACGACCACGGCAGCCGCGCGGCACCGGACGACGGCTCGATCCGGGCGTACGCCGACCCCTGGATCAGGTGGCCGCCGGTGATGGACGTCCGCTGCAGGACGGTACCGATGCCGCGAACCTGCCGGTGGGCGCCGGCCGGGGTCAGGAAGCAGTCGATGCCGACCGGCACGGCCGGGGAGCGGACGTACGCGATCGGTCTCTCCGACGCCAGGACCGGCTCGCCCACGATCAGATCCACCAGGCCACGTGCGTCTTCCGTGGTGACCGGCGCCGGGCCGCGCAGCAGTCCGGTGTGCACCTCGCCGGCGATGAGCATGTGCCCTCCAGGATGCCGTCGCCTCCGATTGGAACCCACCGGGACGACCAGCACAACGCCTGTTCCGGTGACAGCGTCCGGCATGACGACCGCGGTGCGGCTCGCCGTGGATCCGCGGATCGCCACGGCGAAGGCCCTTGGCCATCCGGCCGGACCGCTCGGAGATCCCGGTCGAGCGGGAGGCGGGAAGGTGGTCGTGCACAAACACCGCCGGGGCAGCCTGTCGTGGGGCTGCGCGGACACCGTGGCGGGGTTACTCGAAGGCGACCTGCAGCGGTGAGCCCACGAAGTGCGCGTAGGGCCGGAGGGCGGCCTCGGCCCGGGCGCGGTCGAGGTCGGCGAAGGGCTTGACCGTGACGATCTTCTTGCCGGCGGGCCGGCTCCAGGTGGCGACCACGCGGCCCCGCTCGACCAGGGTGGGGCGGAAGATGCCGTTGCCGCCCGGGACCACGGCGGCGAACTGCTCGGGGGTGAGCAGCAGGTCGCGGTCCTTGTAACCCAGCATGTACTCGTCGAAGCCCGGCAGCGCCGCCCAATCGTCGAGGTGCGCCGGCGCCTGGTCAAGGACGGCGGGGTCGGCAAGCATCTCCACCCCGTCGACGGTCACCGTGGTGAGGCCGGCGCCGGCGAGGGCGATGCCCTTCTTGGCGTCGGTCACCGTGAGGCCTGTCCAGCGGGCGAGGTCCAGGCGGGTGGCGGGGCCGTGGCTGCGGAAGTAGCGGTGCGCGATCAGGGCCAGGGCCTCGTCGCGGGTGGGGGTGGCGGGGTCGGGGACCCACTCGTCGAGCAGCACGAACGTCTGCTCCTTGCCGATGTGCGGGGCGATGCACGTGACGCCGCGCTGGCTCGCGTACCACAGCAGGTGGTAGCCCAGCTGGCCGCTCACCTCGATGCCGCCCTCGCGGAGGGCGGCCAGGCACTCGGCTCGCGTGCAGCGCCGGCCCCGCAACGCCGCGCCGAGCACCTCGACGGCCCGCTCGGCCGTCTTCTCCGACAGGCCCAGCGTCTCGCGGCGCTTGGCGGCGCCGGCCAGCGCGCGGACGCCCATGAGGTCGAGCATCCAATGGGCGTCGCGCGGCGGGACGAGGTGGACCGTCCCGCGCATCGGCCACGTGCGGATCGCCTCGCGGCGCTCCAGCGCCTCGGTGACGCCGGCCGCGGTGACGCCGGGCAGGCGGACACCGAGCGACCACAGGCCGCTCGCCATGTCCTGCGCCTGCATGGCACCGAACCACTCGACGACGCCCGCGACATCCGGCCGGCGGACGTGCGGGGTCAGCAGCAGGCTGCGCATCCGGACGGCACGGGCCTGTTCCGCGGTGAGCTCCACGGAACAGACCCTAAGCCCCGGGTGTGACAGAAACCGTCAGCGGCCGCGCTGCGCGCGGTACCGCGCGATCAGCGTGTCGGTCGACGAGTCGTTCGTGGCCTCCGGCGTCGACGCGGCGGTCAGCAGCGGCGCGAGCTGGTTGGCCATGACCTTGCCGAGCTCCACGCCCCACTGGTCGAACGAGTTGATCTCCCAGATCGTGCCCTGCGTGAACGTGATGTGCTCGTACAGGGCGATCAGCTGGCCCAGCACCGAGGGCGTGAGCTTCTCCGCCAGGATGGTCGTGGTCGGGTGGTTGCCCGGCATGACCTTGTGCGGCACGATCTCGGCCGCGACACCCTCCGCCGCGACCTCCTCGGCGGTGCGGCCGAACGCCAGCGCGCCGGTCTGGGCGAAGAAGTTCGACATGAACAGGTCGTGCATCTCGCCGGTGTCGTGGTTGGGCACGCTGAAGCCGATGAAGTCGGCCGGGATCAGCTTGGTGCCCTGGTGGATCAGCTGGTAGAACGCGTGCTGGCCGTTGGTGCCGGGCTCGCCCCAGAAGACCTCACCGGTCTGGTACTCCACCGCGGCGCCGTCCAGCCGGACATGCTTGCCGTTGCTCTCCATCGTGAGCTGCTGCAGGTACGCGGCGAAGCGGTGCAGGTACTGCGAATACGGCAGGACGGCGTGCGACTGGGCGCCCAGGAACGTGTCGTACCAGACGTTGAGCAGGCCCAGCAGCGCCGGGACGTTGCGCTCCAGCGGCTCGGTGAGGAAGTGCTCGTCGACCTTGCGGTAGCCGGCCAGCAGCTCGGCGAACTGCTCCTTGCCGATCGCGATCATGACGGACAGGCCCACGGCCGACGGCAGCGAGTAGCGGCCACCCACCCAGTCCCAGAAGCCGAACATGTTCTCGGTGTCGATGCCGAACTCCGCGACGCGCTTCGCGTTGGTGCTGACCGCGACGAAGTGCTTGGCCACCGCCGAGGCGTCGCCGCCCAGGCCCGCGAGCAGCCAGTTGCGGGCCTCGGTCGCGTTGGTCAGCGTCTCCTGCGTGCCGAACGTCTTGGACACCACGATGAACAGCGTCGTCGCCGGGTCCAGGTCGTGCGTCTTCGCGTACAGATCGGTGGGGTCGATGTTGGAGATGAAGCGGGCCTCGATGCCGGGGTCCGCGTACGCCTTCAGCGCCTCGTAGGCCATGACCGGGCCGAGGTCGGACCCGCCGATGCCGATGTTGACGATGGTCCTGATGCGCTGGCCCGTGGCGCCCACCCACTCGCCCGAGCGGACCTTGTCGCTGAACGCGCCCATCCGGTCGAGGACCTCGTGCACGTCGGCGACCACGTCCTGGCCGTCGACGGTCAGCGACGCGTCGCGCGGCAGCCGCAGCGCGGTGTGCAGCACGGCCCGGTCCTCGGTGACGTTGATGTGCTCCCCGGCGAACATCGCGGCCGTGCGCTCGCGCAGCTTCGCCTTCTCCGCCAGCGCGATCAGGGCCGCCAGCACCTCGTCCGTCACCAGGTTCTTGCTGTAGTCCACGTAGAGATCAGCGACCTGGGCGGTGAGCCTCTCACCCCGGCGCGGGTCGCTGTCGAACAGCTCCCGCAGGTGCACGCTCGCGAATTTCTCGGCGTGGCCCTGCACTGCCTGCCATTCGGCGCTGTCGGAAACGTGTTCGCTGCTCATCTTTGGATTGACTCCCGCCTGAACCGACTATCGGTCACATCGTGGCACGGATCGACGCGCACCGCCCTAGATCTTGCTGCGCGACTCCCGTCACAGCTCATAGAGGGCCCACAGGGGCACCACAGAGCACGCGTAGCCCGCCTGAGCACTGTGATCGGCATGACGACGTTGATGGACCGCCCGGTCACCGCACCCGGCGATGCGGCGCCCCAGCACCGGCGGCGCGGATTCGGCCCGGAACGGATCGCGCTGACCGTGCTGCTCGCCGGCACCGCCGTGCTCTACCTGTGGAACCTGTCCGCCTCCGGCTGGGGCAACAGCTTCTACGCCGCCGCCGCGCAGGCCGGCGCCCAGAGCTGGAAGGCCTGGCTCTTCGGCTCCCTCGACGCGGGCAACGCCATCACCGTCGACAAACCGCCGGCCGCGATGTGGGTCATGGGCCTGTCGGCCCGGATCTTCGGCGTCAACAGCTGGGCGATCCTGGCACCTCAGGCGCTCATGGGCGTCGCGTCGGTCTATCTGGTGTACGCGACCGTCAAGCGCTGGTTCGGCCCGGTCGCGGGACTGCTGGGCGGGCTCGCTCTCGCGCTGACCCCGGTCGCTGTCCTCATGTTCCGGTACGACAACCCCGACGCGCTCCTCGTCCTGCTCATGACCGCCGGGGCGTACACCACCGTGCGCGCCGTGGAGAAGGCATCGTGGAAGTGGCTCGCGCTGACCGGCGTACTGCTCGGGTTCGGGTTCCTCACCAAGATGATGCAGGCGTTCCTGGTGCTGCCGGCGTTCGCCCTGGTGTACCTCGTCGCCGCGCCCACCGGCCTCGGCAGGCGCATCCGTGATCTGCTGGTCGCCGGCCTGGCGCTGGTCGTGTCCGCCGGCTGGTACGTGGCGCTCGTCTCGCTGTGGCCGGCGTCGTCGCGGCCCTTCATCGCCGGCTCGACCAACAACACGCTGTGGGAGCTGGCAATCGGCTACAACGGCCTCGGCCGCATCCTCGGCGGCGAGGGCAACGGCGGCGGTGGCGGCATGGGCGGCGGGAACACCGGCTTCGGCGGCGCCACGGGCATCGGCCGGCTCTTCGGCTCGTCGATGGGCCTGGAGATCTCGTGGCTGCTCCCGGCCGCGCTGATCGGGCTCGTCGCCGTGCTGGCCGCCACGTGGAAGGCGCCGCGCACCGACCGCGCCCGCGCCGCCGCCCTGCTGTGGGGCGGCTGGATCCTGGTCACCGGCGTCACATTCTCGTTCATGAGCGGGACCATCCACCCCTACTACACGGTCGCCCTCGCCCCCGCGATCGCCGCGATGGTCGCCGTCGGCGGGCGGGTCCTCTGGCTCTACCGGGCGTCGTTCGCCGCGCGGCTGGTGCTCGCGGCCATGATCCTCGGCACCGCCGTGTGGGGCTACGTGCTGCTCGGCCGCACCGACTGGCTGCCGGCTCTGCGGTGGGTCTCATTGCTCGCCGGTACGCTCGCCGCGCTGGCCGTGGTCGTCACGGCCCGCCCCGGCGACGCGGGGCGGCACGGTGGCTCGGCGAGCCTGCGGATGCGGCGGCTGGCGGTCGTGGCGGTGCTCGCCGGGGTCCTGTCGGCGGGGGCCGGCGGCGCGGCCTGGGCGACGGCCACGGCCGGGGAGGCCCACACCGGCAGCATTCCGAGCAGCGGTCCGGCCTCGGCGGCGACGGGCGGCATGGGCGGCGGTCCCGGTGGGGGCGGCGGCTTCGGCGGGGCGGGCGGCCAGGGCGGCTTCCCGGGTACGTCGGACGCGTCCGGCACAGCCCCCGGCACCCCGCCCTCGGGCTCCACGCCGGGCGACACGGAATCCGGCTCGACGGACTCGGGATCCACGACGGGCGACACGGACTCGGGGTCCACCACGGGCGACACGGACTCGGGGTCCACCACGGGTGACGCGGGATCCGGATCGACCGAGTCGGGCTCGGGATCCTCGTCGGCGGAGGCGGACGGCGGCCAGCGCGGCGGGCGTACCGGGGGCGGCATGGGCGGGAGCAGCAGCAACAGTGAGCTGACCGCCGCGCTCAAGGCCACCACCACCAAGTGGGCCGCGGCCGTGAGCGGCGCGACCTCCGCGGCCGACTACGAGCTGGCCAGCGGCACCGCGGTCATCGCCCTCGGCGGCTGGAACGGCAGCGACCCCTCCCCCACGCTCGAGGAGTTCCAGGCGTACGTGGCGGCGGGCGACATCACCTACTACATCTCCGGCGGCGGCATGGGCGGCGGCGGAGGCATGGGCGGCCAGGGCGGCGAGACCACCGAGTCGTCCCGGATCGCCACCTGGGTGTCCGAGAACTTCACGGCCACCACGATCGGCGGCACGACGGTGTACGACCTGACCGCCGCCGGCTGACGGGCCCGCCGCCTGCTCCCGGGCGGCGGCCGAGCGCCCCGGCACCTCCCAGGTGCCGGGGCATCGTCATGTCCCCCGCCACCCCGGCTAGATCGTCCTAGGATCCTAGAAGACGTCCCTCCCCGGCGCGGAACCGGTGCTGCAACGCCAGCTGCAGCGACAACCGCGCGTCCGGATCGTCGAGCAGCTCCCCCGCCACCCGCCGGATGTTGCGCAGCCGATACCGGACCGTCTGCGGGTGGGCGTGCAGCGCCTCGGCCGTCGGGACCACCTGGCCCTGGGCGCGCAGCCACGCGTACAACGTCTCCAGCTCGGGATCCCGCAGCGCGGACAGCGCGTACAGGACGGTCCGGGCGTACCTGTCCATGAGCCCCGGCTCCCAGCCGGTCAGCAGGTCGAACAGCCGTTCGTCGCAGCGCACCAGCCCGCCGCCCGGCCCGAAGGGCAGCACCCGCAGCGCCCGCCCGGACAGCCGGTACGACTCCCGCGCCGACGCCAGCGGCACGGCGGGACCGAGAGCGGCGCGCCGCCCCTTGAGCACGGCGGTGAGATGCGCGATGCGTCCCGGAGTCGAAGGGGCGGGCACGATCATCCGCGTGGCGTCATTGATGACCGCGGCGATCGTGCCGTGGCCGGCGGCGCGGGCGAGGTTGCCGCCGTCGGTGCTGTCCACGCTGAGCACGGCGACGGTGTCCGGCAGGGGCCAGCGGGCGGCGTCCGCGGCGGCCTGGAGCACGGTCACTGACGGCGGATCCACCTGGACGAGCAGGGTGATCAGCCGGCGGCGGGTGGTGTCCCAGTCGCGGGCGTGCTGCTCCTGCTCGCGCAGGTAGCCCTCGGCGGCGGCACCGGCGAGCGTGTCGACCAGGCCGAAGAGCGTGGACGCGAGCGCGTACAACGCCGGTGGCGGCAGGTCCTGGCCGGACAGGTACGCCCACATCTCCCGGCCGCCCAGCGACAGCACCCCGCGCAGGGCGTCGATGCGGTGGCCCTCGTGGAACTCGGTGGCGCCCAGCCGGCGGAAGACGGATCGCGCCTCGCTCAGATCGTGTCCCGGATCGGCGGCGACGTCGGCCAGGGCGGCCACGGCGGTGTCGACGCCCAGGGTCAGCCCGCGGCCCTGCCCGCCGGAGAGCGAGCGGCCCTGCGCCCGCATCGCGGCCCGGATCGTGTGCAGCAGCCGTTCGCGGAGCTGCGGGGCCCATGCGGTCAGGTCCATTTGTCATCCCGGTGATAAAGCGGAGGGCAGATTGTGCGCCGCGGACGCACCATCTTGGCATCCGGATGCCTAGGTTGGACGGATGGATGCGGATGTCATCGTCGTGGGTGCGGGACTCGCCGGACTCGTCGCCACCGCGGAGCTGGCCGACGCCGGCAAGCGGGTGCTGCTGCTCGACCAGGAGCCGGCGCAGAGCCTCGGCGGGCAGGCGTTCTGGTCGTTCGGCGGCATGTTCCTGGTGGACTCGCCCGAGCAGCGCCGGATGGGCATCCGCGACTCCTTCGACCTGGCGTGGCAGGACTGGCAGGGCACGGCGGCGTTCGACCGCGAGGAGGACCACTGGCCGCGGCGCTGGGCTCGGGCGTACGTCGAGTTCGCCGCTGGGGAGAAGCGCTCCTGGCTGCACGAGCGCGGCGTGCGGTTCTTCCCCGTCGTCAACTGGATCGAGCGCGGCGGCGGCCAGGCCGGCGGCCACGGCAACTCCGTGCCGCGCTTCCACATCACCTGGGGCACCGGCCCGGGCATCCTGGAGCCCTTCGTGCGGCACGTGCGGGCGGCCGCCGAGCGGGGGCGGGTCACGTTCGCCTTCCGGCACCGCGTGGACGAGCTGGTCGTCACCGCCGGCGCGGTCACCGGCGTCTGCGGCAAGGTGCTCGAGCCCAGCGACGTCGAGCGCGGCCGGTCCAGCTCGCGGGTGGAGACGGCCGATTTCGAGTACGCCGCCCCCGCCGTGATCGTCACCTCCGGCGGCATCGGCGCCGACCACGACCTCGTGCGCCGGGCGTGGCCCGCCCGGCTGGGTTCCCCGCCGCGCCGCATGGTCGCCGGCGTCCCCGCCTACGTCGACGGCCGGATGCTCGGCATCACCGAGCGCGCCGGCGGCCAGGTCATCAACCCCGACCGCATGTGGCACTACGTCGAGGGGCTGCACAACTGGGACCCGATCTGGCCGGGGCACGGCATCCGGGTCGTGCCGGGCCCGTCGTCGCTGTGGCTGGACGCGACCGGCGAGCGCCTCCCCGCGCCGCTGTATCCGGGCTTCGACACCTTGGCCACGCTGCGGCACCTGCGGGGCACCGGCCACGACTACTCGTGGTTCGTCCTCACCCAGAAGATCCTCGAGAAGGAGTTCGCCCTCTCCGGCTCGGAGCAGAACCCGGACCTCACCGGCAGGAGCGTCCGCCAGGTCCTCCGGCGGGTCCTGCCCGGCGCCACCCCGCCCGTCGAGGCCTTCAAGCGGCACGGATCCGACTTCGTGGTCGCGGGATCCCTGGACGAGCTGATCGACGGCATGAACAAGCTGGCCGCCGAGGACGAGGGGCCGGCGCTCGACCCCGCGCACGTCCGGCGCACGATCGAGGACCGCGACCGCCAGATGAGCAACCCGTTCAGCAAGGACGCGCAGGTCATGGCGATCCACGCCGCCCGCCGCTACCGGGGCGACAAGCTGATCCGGGTGGCCACCCCGCACCGGCTGCTCGATCCGAAGGCTGGACCCCTCATCGCCGTACGCCTCACCGTCCTCACCCGCAAGACCCTCGGCGGCCTGCACACCGACCTCGACGCCCGGGTCCTGCGCCCGGACGGCACGCAGGTCCCGGGCCTGTACGCGGCCGGCGAGGTGGCCGGCTTCGGCGGCGGCGGGATGCACGGCTACAGCGCGCTGGAGGGCACCTTCCTCGGCGGCTGCCTCTACTCCGGCCGCAGCGCCGGACGGGCGGTGGCCGCCGCGGTGAGCTGAGGCGTGCCCGCCTCGGCGAGCTGAGGCGTGCCCGCCTCGGCGAGCTGAGGCGTGCCCGCCTCGGCGAGCCGGCGGGACAGGTCGTTCTCCCACAGCGGGCCCGCCTCGGCCGCCGGCAGCGGCCGCGACAGGTGGTAGCCCTGCGCCAGATCGCAGTCCAGCGCGCGCAGCATGGCCAGCTGCGTGGCGTTCTCGATGCCCTCGGCCACCGTCGTCATGCCCAGCGTGCGGGCCAGCCGGACGATCGTGCGGACCAGCGCCTCGTCCTCCCGCTCCCCGCCCAGCCGGTCGACGAACGAGCGGTCGATCTTCAGGATGTCCATCGGGTACCGGCGCAGGTAGGCGAGCGACGAGTAGCCCGTCCCGAAGTCGTCCATGGCGAGGGTCACGCCGAGGGCCTTCAGGCGGTGCAGCTCGGCGAGGTTCTCGTCGGTGTCGGTGAGCAGGACGCTCTCGGTCATCTCCAGGCACAGCGCCGCGGCGGGCAGGCCGGTCTCCGCGAGCACGGCGGCGACCACGCCGGCCAGGTCGCCCTGCTCGAACTGGCGGACCGACACGTTGACCGCCATCTTGAACGGCCGGGTGCCGCCGGCGCCCCAGCGGACCGCCTGGCGGCAGGCCTCGGTGAGGACCCAGCGGCCCAGCGGGACGATGAGCCCGGACGCCTCGGCGATGCCGATGAAGTCGAGCGGCGGGACCAGGCCGCGCTCCGGATGCCGCCAGCGGACCAGGGCCTCGAAGCCGACGATGCCGCCCGTACGCAGGTCGACCGTCGGCTGGTAGTGCAGGGTCAGCTCGTCGCGGGCCAGCGCGGCGCGCAGGTCCGCCTCGAGCGCGAGCCGGTCGACGAGCCCGGCGAGCATGGCCGGGTCGTACGCCGCGACCGTGTCGCCGCCCGACGCCTTGGCCCGCGACAGGGCGAGGTCGGCGTTGCGGATCAAGTCGTCCGCGGAGACGACCGACTCCATGATCGCCAGGCCGATGCTGACGGTGGTGTGCAGCGTCCGGTCGCCGGCCGTGAACGGCTCGCGCAACGCGGTCACCAGACGGTCGGCCACCGCCTGGGCGTCCGCCCGGGTGCCCGAGGGGACGATCACGCCGAACTCGTCGCCGCCGATCCGGGCGACCAGGTCGCCGTCGCGCACCTCCGCGCCGATCCGGCCGGCGACGTGCACCAGGAGCTCGTCGCCCACGGCGTGCCCCAGGCTGTCGTTGACCTGCTGGAAGCCGTCGAGATCGACGATCAACACCGTGACCGCCGGGGTACGCCCGCCGTACGCGGCCACCGCGGCGATGCGCTCGGCGAACAACGCCCGCCCCGACAGCCCCGTCAACCGGTCGTGATACGCCTCGTGGACCAGCCGTTCCTGCAGCTCCCGGGCGTCGTGCACGTCCCGGGTGTTGAGCACGAGGCCGCGGACGACGGGGTCGGCGAGCTTCTCGGTGATGGTCATCTCCGCCAGGCGTACCCGGCCGTCGGCGTGCCGGACCGGCAGCTGCAGCGTCGCGACCCGCCCGGGCCCGGCCACGACGGCGGCGACGGCGGCCGAGAACCGGGCGCCGGCGTCGGCCACGTCGAGATGGTCGGCGAGCCGGCGGCCGAGGAGCTGCTCGGCCCGCCAGCCGAAGATGCGCTCCACGGAGTCGCTCTGCTGCCGGATGATCCCGTCGGCGTCGATCACCGCCACCGAGTCGCTGCTGTGGCGCAGCAGGGCGCGGAAGCGCTGTTCCCGCTCGCGCAACTCGACGGTACGGGCACCCACGCGCGCCTCGAGGCCGGCGGTCAGATGCTTGTTCTCGACGAGGGTGAGCAGCTGCCGGACGACGATGAGCAGGATCAGCACCGAGCGCGCCCAGACGACGACGGTGTCGGCGCCGCCCGAGACCGCGTAGGCGACGGCGGTGCACAGGACGGCGGCGAGCACTGCGGCGTACGGGAGAAGCAGCGCGACGGGCTCCCCCGGCGTCTCCCCCACGGGCCGCCGCACGCGGGGCCGGGCCGGATGGCACGCGGCGAGCAGGATCAGCCCCCAGGCGGCGAACCAGCCCGTGTCGAGCACCCCGCCGGAGGTGTAGGCGGAGTGCAGCGTCAGGTAGGCGTACACGCTGTCGGTGAGCCCGATCAGGGCGAGCCCGGCGGCGAGGAGCATGAGGGCGGCCGAGTCCTGGCCGGCCCGCCGGCGCAGCGCGAGCGTGTAGAGGGCCACCGTGATCAGCACGATGTCCCCGGCCGGATAGGCCATCACCACCATGAGCGCGGCCCGGCCCGTGGCGCCCGTGCCGGCGACCGGTCCGAGCACGAGGATCCAGCTGATCAGCATGAGCGAGCAGGCGACCATGAGCCCGTCGACGACGCCGCGGACCCGGTGCGCGCGCGAGGCGCGGACGGCGGGCACCAGCACCAGGCCCGCCGTGGCGAGCGGCACCATGCCGAGGAAGCCCAGGTCGGGCCAGCCGGGCGTGGTGACCTGCCCGCCGTGCAGGGTCTCGATCCAGGCCCAGCTGCCGGACCCGTACGCGTAGGACCAGCAGCCCAGCCCGATCAGCACCCACGACCAGCGCGCCCGCCCGGGCCGGAGCGCGGCCCGGACCAGGCACGCCACGCCGGCCGCGACCGTCATGACGAGCGAGGCGAGGTTCGTGACCGTCTGCGTGACCGGACGGCCGCCCGGCGCGAGCAGCATGCACGCGGCGAAGGCGGCCACCGCGAGCAGGACGGCGAGCGGAAGAGCGCAGCTCCGGCGGCGGATGCCGGCCATCGGTCCTCCCCCCTCGCCGTCTCGGGACCGCAACGCCGTTCGAATCGGGCGCGCCCGGGGGCACTTGAGTACTTCGCCGTCAGCGGCCTCCCCCCACCGGCCACTGCGGGGCACTCGCGAACTCCTCGGTCTCCTCCAGCACACGCAGCACGTTGCCGCCGGTGAGCTTGGCGAGGTCCGCCTCGGGCCAGCCGCGGTTCGCCAGCTCGGTCAGCAGGCGCGGGTAGCCCGACACGTCCTCCAGGCCCGCGGGCAGCCGGAAACAGCCGTCGTAGTCGCCGCCGAGCCCGACGCTGTCGACGCCCGCGACCTCGCGGATGTGCTCGATGTGCTCGGCGACCTGCGCGATCGTGGCGACCGGGCGGGGGTGCGCGGCGAGCCAGGGCCGGAAGGGCCCGGGGACCTGATCGCCGTACGGGCCGCGCTCGATCGCGTCGGTGTCCGGAATCTCCTCGCCGGGGCGCGGCGCACGCGGCCAGCCGTTGATCGCGGGCAGCCCGAGCCGCGACCATTCCTCCTCCGCAGCGCTCTCCCAGGCCGCCACCTCCCCCGACACGAACGACGGCACGAACGTCGCCATGCACACGCCCCGGTTGTCCCGCAGCTTGCGCAGCACGTCGTCAGGGGCGTTGCGGCGGTGGTCGCTCACGGCACGCGCCGACGAGTGGCTGAAGATGACCGGAGCCCGCGCGACATCGAGCGCCGCGTGCATGGTGGTGGTCGCCACGTGCGAGAGGTCGACCAGCATGCCGACGCGCTGCATCTCGGCCACGACCGCGCGGCCCTCGTCGTTGAGGCCGCCGACCGCGCCCTCCTCGGCCGCCGAGTCCGCCCACGGGGTGTTGTTGTTGTGTGTCAGCGTCATGTAGCGGACCCCGAGCCGCGCGAACATGCGCAGCACGCCGAGGGAGGACGCGATGCTGTGCCCGCCCTCGATGCCGATCAGCGAGGCGATCTTCCCGGCCCGTTGCGCTTCCCGCACACCCCTCGACGTGTACGCGACGGCGAAGTCGTCCGGGTAGGCCGCCACCATCCGGTGCACGGCGTCCACCTGCTCGAGCGTGGCGACGACGGCTTCCGGTTCGGGCAGGTCGGACGGGACGTAGACGGACCAGAACTGGCCACCCACGCCGCCGCGCCGGAGCCGGGCGATGTCCGTGTGGAACTCGTGGCTGCGGTCCGCGTCGAGTCCCTCCACCCGGTAGCCCTGGCGGGCGCGCAGCACCATCGGCAGGTCGTTGTGCCCGTCGATCACGGGCGCTGTCGCGAGCGCCGCGGTGACGACGTCCGGTACTGCGTTCATCGGTCCTCCTCCGGGCCGGCCTGTCTCTCCGGCCGCATGTGTCTCTTCCTGGCCGGACTATTTCTCCGGCCGCGTGTGCCTGTTCCTGGCCGGTCTGTCTCTCCGGCCGTGGGTGTCTTCTCCTCCGGCTCGTTGTCGATCATTATCTGCTCGGCTTCTCCCCGCCCTCCCCCGGTTGGCTGCCGCAGTCCTTCCGCGGGCCGGCACACTCCTTTTCGCCGACCGATCTGCCGGTTTCGTGGCGGAGTTCGAGCGCCGGAATCCTCAAGTGCCGCCGAAGGTGCCGTCCGCAACCGGCTCGCACCCGGCCGGGCACGGAACCCGCACCGGAACGCCCGGATGGTTTCCCTCATGCCCGGCCGACACCCGGCCGGACAGCGGGGGGAGAACACATTGCGTCGCTCGAAGCTTGCCAAGTCCGTCACCGCCCTGGCCGCCCTGGCCGCCGGCGCGGGCACC
Organism: Actinoplanes oryzae; assembly: GCF_030757795.1. Taxonomy (GTDB): domain Bacteria; phylum Actinomycetota; class Actinomycetes; order Mycobacteriales; family Micromonosporaceae; genus Actinoplanes. The sequence continues at coordinate 19,030 of NZ_JAUQWH010000035.1, read as the reverse complement.
GTGGTCGGCAGCGCGCCGGCCGCCGGCGCGGACACCGGGCCCGAGCTGAAGCTGGCCGCGACCGACGACACGTACGTGTCCAGCGGCCGCAAGGACGGCGTCTTCGGTGCCGAGGGGAAGCTGGCCGTCGGCCGGCTCGACAAGGACACGAAGATCGGCTTCCTCAAGTTCGCCGTCCCGGCGGGCACGTCCGTCGCCGGCGCCCGCCTGCGCCTGACCACGATCGGCGAGGTCGTCGGCAAGTTCACGCTGAGCCGGGTCGCCGACACGGCCTGGTCGGAGAAGACCCTGACCTCGTCGTCGGCCCCGCAGCCCGGCGCCGCCGTCGCCACGCTGGCGCCGCGCGTGGACGCCAAGGAGCTCGTGTTCGACCTCGGCTCGGCCGTGACCGGCCCGGGCACGTACTCTTTCGCCCTGCAGTCGTCCGCGACCAGCGCCGTCACCCGGTTCCGCTCGGCCGAGAACACGGGCGCGCCGGCGCTCCTGATCTCCACGTCCGCCGCTCCGGCCCCTGTCGAGTCCCCGTCCACGCTTCCTTCTTCTCCCGCGCCGCTGCCCTCCTCGCCCGCCGCGTCGCCGTCCTCGCCCGCCGCGTCGCCGTCCTCGCCCACCGCGCCGCCCACTGCGTCGCCGTCCTCGCCCGCCACGCCGCCCACTGCGTCGCCGTCCTCGCCCGCCGCGCCGCCGTCCGCTCCGGCCGCCGAGCCGGTGCTGCCCGGGGACGAGACCGTGCCGCCGGCCGTCGACGACGAGGACATGCCGCCGCCCGTGTCGTCGGAGTGCGCGACGGGCAAGCTGCTCGTACCCTCCTGCGGGGTGCTCTGGGGTGCCGCCGCGGGCGGCTTCACCGACGCGCCGCGTGACCAGGCGCTGAAGGACTGGGAGAAGCTGTCCGGCCGGACCGCGTCGATCTTCCACACGTACCACAAGGGCGACGAGCCGTTCCCGCTCAAGAGCGAGATCGCCATGGCCCGCGACCCCAAGTCCCCGCGCATCCTGCTGATGAACTGGAAGATCGCCTACGGCTCCACCTGGGCCAAGGTCGCCAAGGGCGAGCAGGACAAGCGCATCGACGCCTTCGCCGCGCGGGTCAAGGCCGGCTTCCCGGAGAAGTTCTTCCTGGTCCTCAACCACGAGCCCGAGAACGACGTCGTGGCCAAGGCCGGCTCCGGCTGGGAGGCCAAGGACTTCGCCGCCATGTACCGCCACACCATCGAGCGTCTGCGCGCCAAGGGCGTCACCAACGCGATCAACGTCCTCGCCTACATGGGCAACGAGAAGTGGATGGCCCAGTCCTGGTGGAAGGACCTCTACCCGGGCGACGACATCGTCGACTGGATGGGCCTCGACTCCTACGTCTCCGCCGAGAAGGGCTACTACCACTACGGCATGTTCGGCGACCTGCTCGACCGCCAGCCGACCGGCGGCGGCCAGGGCTGGTACGACTGGGCCACCACCAAGCACGCCTCGAAGCCCATCATGGTCGCCGAGTGGGGCGTCTACCACCGCGTCAACAAGGTCACCGACAAGACCGCCGGCTTCAAGAGCGTCCTCCCCGAGCTGAAGAAGCGCCCCAACATCAAGGCCATCGTCTACTTCGACACCGCCAAGGACGACGAGGGCGACCGCGACATCAGCATCAACAGCACCCCCGCCAACCTGGCCGCCTTCAAGTCCCTCGCCGCCGACAAGCTCTTCAACGTCGCAATCCGCTGACCCTGTCCCCTCCTCGCTCTACCTCGCCCTACCCCTGCTCCGCCCCTGCTTCACCCTCGCTCAGCCCCGCTCAACCTGCTCTTCCCTCGCTTCGCCCTCACTGAGGTCGCCACGCTGAGCGCTGCTCGTCCCTCGCTTCACCCTGCTCCACCCCGCTTCGCCCTGTTCTGCCTAGCTTCGCCCTGTTCTGCCTTCGCCTCACCACCGCTCTACTCCACGAGCCGCCCGGCAGGTGTGCCGGGCGGCTCGTGCCGTCTCCCCGCGCCCTGCTCCCCGCCCTCCCTGTGTCCTGTTTCTGTTTCTGTTTCTGTTTCTGTTTCTGTTTCTGTTCCCGTTCTCCGCTTCGGGGGCCGAACGCTGGTCACGCCTCCCAAGGCCGAGCGCCCCACCCAGCTCCAGCTCGAAACCCGAGCCAAGCCGGGCGAAACCGCTCAAGCCAAGCCGAGGCCAAGCCGCACAAGCCAAGCCGAGACGAAGCCGCACAAGCCAAGCCGAGGCCAAGCCGCACAAGCCAAGCCGAGACGAAGCCGCACAAGCCAAGCCGAGGCCAAGCCGCACAAGCCAAGCCGGGGCGAAGCCGCTCAAGCGAGGCCGGCGTCATGCACCAGCAGCGCGATCTGCACGCGGTTGTTGAGCCCCAGCTTGTCGAGCAGCCGGGACACGTGCGCCTTCACGGTCGCCACGCTCATGAACAGCTCGGCGGAGATCTCGGCGTTCGACTTGCCCTGCCCGACGGCGAGCGCCACCTCCTTCTCCCGGTCGCTGAGCCCGTCGAGCGCCGCGAGCGCCTGCCGGCGTGCCGGGGCGGGATCGGTCAGGTGGGTGATCAGCCGCCGCGTCACGGTCGGGGACAGCATCGCCTCGCCCGCGGCCACCCGTCGCACCGCGGTCACGATGTCGGCCGGCGGCGTGTCCTTGAGCAGGAACCCGCTCGCCCCGGCCCGCAGCGCCCGCAGCACATACTCGTCCACGTCGAACGTGGTCAGCACAATCACCTCCGGCGCCCCGGCCCGGGCCCGCAGCGTCTGCGTCGCCACCAGCCCGTCCACCCGAGGCATCCGAATGTCCATCAGCACCACGTCCGGCCGGTGCGCCGCCACCGCGTCCGGCACCTCCGACCCGTCCGCGGCCTCCCCGACCACCTCAACGTCCGCGGCGCCCGACAGAATCATGCTGAGCCCGGCCCGCACCAACGCATCGTCATCCGCGATCACCACCCGGATCGCCCGCCCCGGCCCGGCCCCGCCGCCCCGGCCGCCGTCCGGCCCCTCCCGCTCCTCACTCACGTCCGCCCCCGCACCTTCGCTCTCCGCCCATCAACCCCACCGCCGGCACCCGGCCCTTGCCGCACGACCCCGCCGACCCGCACTTGCCGCCACCCAGCCCCTACCGCACGACGCCGCCCTCCCACATCCGCGCCACCCGGCCGCTGCCGCACCACGCCGCCCTCCCGCACTTGCCGCCATCCGGCCGCTGCCGCACGACGCCGCCCGCCTACATCTGCGCCACCCGGCCGCTGCCGCACGACGCCGCCCTCCCGCACTTGCCGCCATCCGGCCACTGCCGCAGGACGCCGCCCTCCGCATTTGCCGCCGCCGGCAGTCCCACGCGCAGCCACCCGGACCGGTCGAGAACCGCCCGACGCGCCGAGGCCGCTCATGAGGTGGCCTGTTCCCACGGCAGGTGAGCCTCCAGGAGGAAGCCACCTGCCGGATCGCCGGTGTGGCGGAGGCTGCCGCCCGCGAGCTCGGCGCGCTCCTGCAGTCCGATGAGACCGGTACCCGTGCCGGGGATGACCGGCGCCGCCCGGCCGACCGCCGCCGGGTTGCGGAGCCGTACGGTCAGGCCGTCGGCCGGCGCCCCAGTCACGGCGACGCTGACCACCGTGCCGGGGGCGTGCTTGCGGGCGTTGGTCAGACCTTCCTGCACGATCCGGTAGGCCGTCCGGCCCACCCCTGCGGGCACCTCGCCGGCGCCCGACACGTCGAGCGTCAGGTCGACCTTGGCGCCCGCGCGGCGCGACTCGTCGACCAGGGCGGGAAGGTCGCCGAGGGTGGGCTGCGGCCGCTCCTCGCCGCTGCCATCGCCGGGTTCGCGGAGCACGCCGATGACGAAGCGCAGATCGTTCATGATCTCGTGCGCGGTGCTCCGGATGACCCGCGCGGCGGCCGTGACCTCCGGCTTCACCTCGCCGCCCTGGGCGACCTCCAGGCCACCGGCGTGCAGGCTGAGCAGCGTGATGCGGTGGGCCAGCACGTCGTGCATCTCGCGGGCGATGCGATTGCGCTCCAGAGCACGCGCCCGCTCCACCCGGGCCTGCTGCTCGGACTCGGCCCGCTCCGCGCGGTCGCGCAGGGAGACGACCAGCTCGCGGCGGGCCCGGATGAACATCCCGCACAGCACCAGCACGCTGGACGCCCCGATGCCCCACGCTAGGGACTCCACGTAGGACGTGCCGCGCTCCGGGCGTACCAGATAGAAAATGGCGTTCGACGTCACGCCGCCGGCCAGGAAAAGGATCGTCGTGACGAAACGCCGATGGATCACCACGGTCAGCATGGAGATCAGGCCGGCGACGGCGAGGGTCACCGAGAAGGTGCCCAGCACGAGCATGGACACGCCGATGACGACCGGCCATCGCCGCCGCCACCACAGGGCGCCGGCGCAGGCCGCTCCCACGGCCAGATCCGCCCACACCAGCCAGGGTGGTGTGCCGATCCACTGCTGCACGAGCTCCGGCCGGGGCCGCAGCATGTCGATCGCGGCGACGACGGCCCAGCCGAGGGCCAGCACGAAGCAGAGCGTGTCGACCAGCCAGTCACGCATGGTGCGCGTGGGCAGCCCCGCCGCCGGCTTGTCCCGCAGGGCCGGCGGCAGCAGCACACTGTATTCGTCAGTGCGTCTCCGAAGCGGTCCGGCCGCTGCTTCCCCCATGGCCGCCATGGTAGGTCGGCTCTCCCGGCGCGAACACCGACCAAAGTAGGTGCGGCCATCTACCAAAGTGACCATCACCCTCTACCAAGGAGGGGGTCGGACACCAACCAAAGGCCGCTGCGCGAGGACCCCGCACCGAGGCAGGCTCGACCCATGATTTCGGCAGAGCACCTGAGCAAGCGGTACGGGTCCCACCCGGCCGTGGACGACGTGTCGTTCACGTGCGAGCCCGGCACGGTCACGGGCTTCCTGGGTCCCAACGGGGCGGGCAAGTCCACCACCATGCGCATGATCTGTGGCCTCACGCCGCCCACCTCCGGCCGGGCCACGATCGACGACCGGGCCTACCGCCGTCTCGGCAACCCCGGGCGGCGGATCGGGGTGCTGCTCGACGCGTCCGCGCAACATCCCGGGCGTACGGGAAGGGAGGTGTTGACCTTGGCCGCACTCACCATGGGCGTGCCGCGGCAGCAGGTCGACGCCAGCCTGGAGCGCGTGGGTCTCAACAAGACGGCCGCGAAGCGCCGGGTCAAGGCCTACTCGCTCGGCATGCGCCAGCGGCTGGGCCTGGCCTATGCGCTGCTCGGCGACCCCGGCATCCTCATCCTCGACGAGCCGGCCAACGGGCTCGACCCCGAGGGCATCTTCTGGATGCGCGGCCTGCTGCGTGACTTCGCGGACCGTGGGGGCACCGTGCTGCTCTCCTCCCACCTGCTGCGCGAGGTCGAGGCGGTCGCCGACAGGTTGGTCGTGATCGGCGGCGGCCGCATCGTCGCGCAGGGCGGGAAGGCGGAGCTGCTGGCCGCCTCGGGCACAGTCGTGCGCGCGCTGGACATGCCCGCGTTGCGCGCCACGCTCGAGCGCGCCGGCCTGACCGGGACGGAGACGGCCGACGGGGGCGTCGTCGTGCAGGCCGAGGCGGAGGTCATCGGACGGGCGGCGGCGGAGGCCCGCCTCGTCCTGCTGGAGTTGCGGCCCGCGGACAGCGGCGGGCTGGAGCAGATGTTCCTGACGCTGACCGCGGGTGAGACGGTGAAGGAGGTCGTGCGATGACGGCGGTGGAGACCCGGCGGCAGGCGGCGGAGGAGCCGGGCGGACCGGCCACGGCGCAGCACGTCACGAAGATTCCCATGACCCGGCTCACTCTGGTGGAGCTGCGCAAACTGGCCGACACACGCTCCGGCTTCTGGCTGCTGCTCGTCATCGGGGTCGCCTCGGCCGGCACCGCGGCGATCCTGCTGAGCGCGGCACCGGCCGAGGAGCAGCGCTTCTTCGACCTGCTCAGCTTCGGGCTGGCGCCGGCGACCGTGCTGCTGCCGGTGCTGGGCGTGCTGTCGATGACCAGCGAGTGGTCGCAGCGCACGGCCCTGGCCACCTTCACGCTGGTGCCCGAGCGCGGCCGGGTGATCACGGCGAAGCTGCTGGCCGGAGTCCTGATCGCCATCGCGGCAGTGGTCGCCGCGGTCGCCCTGTCCGCGCTGGCCAACCTGATCGCGATCGGCATCGGCGGCGACGGCAGCTGGCACATCACCGCCGACCAGCTCGGCCGGCTCCTGCTCAACCAGGTCATCTTCCTGCTCATGGGCGCGGGCTTCGGGGCGTTGCTGATGAGCTCGCCGCTGGCGATCGTCCTCTACTTCGCGCTGCCGACGGCCTGGTCGATCCTCGGCGAGGTGATCAAGCCGCTCTCGACGGCGGCCGGGTGGGCGGACCTCAACATCACCGCGACCCCGTTGAGCGAGCCGGAGATGACGAGCGGTCAGTGGGCCCGGCTCGGCGTCAGCGTCGCGATCTGGGTGCTGGTGCCACTGGTCCTCGGCACGCTGCGGACGCTTCGCAGGGAAGTGTCCTGACCGATGTCCGGGAGCACCACGACCGGTCCGGCGATGGCGCCGGGCCGGTCACCGGCGAGGCGAGCAGTAGGCTGGGGGCATGCCGATCGGAGCGCAGCCACGCGGACGGCGCGGCACCGTCGAGGAGCCCTACAGTCCGCTGAACCTGCGGTTGATCTTCGCCGCGTTCGGGTTCGTGGTGTGCTCGGTGCTGGCCGTGCTGCTGCTGCAGCATGGCTGGACCGTGCCCGGATGGCTGCTGGTGGCCTGGGCGGTGGTGGCGGCCGGCGACATGGTGGTGATCCAGTTGCGCCGCCGGGCCCGGGCGCGGAGTGCGGCGGGGCGCGATCACTCGCTGTTCGAGTAGGGCGGGGCCAATGCCGGCGTAACGGTCTTTCCGGGCGTCCGCTGCGGGTAGCGTCGAAGGTCGTGCGCTCCTGCCTCGCTGCTCTTCTCCTGCTCGGTCTGTTCGCGCCGGCCGCCGGTCCGGCCGCGGCGGCGCCATCGTCACCTACGGACTCGCCGGGTGGCACGACGGAGCAGCTCGCCGACACCCGCGCGCCGCGGCACAAGGTCTTCGGCACCGACCGGCTCGGGCTCCGGCCGGGCGGCTCACCGTACGGACGGCGGGCCGAGAAGGCGAGGGCTGCCGCCGACACCCCAGCCGTCGGCACGGTCCGGCAGTGGCTGGGGCTGAACGACGTCGAGGGCGATCTCTACCGCAAGGACTACACGTTGCGGGCGGTCGGAAAGCACATCGAGGTGTGGGTGGCCAACGACACCTCCTTTCCGGCGGGCGACTGCCGGCCACGGGCGTCGACCGAGGTCACGGACGCCCAGGTCGCCGACCTGGTCCGCGAGTTCGACGAGACGATCTACCCGAAGGAGACGGCCGCGTTCAGCACGCCGCGCGACCGCGACGGGACGGATCCGCTGCTCGGCGGGGACTTCACGGGCGCCGGCGACCGGACGGTGACGCTCGTCGACAACGTGCGGGATGACAACTACTTCGACTTCCCGGCCTCTCCGACGTACGTGGCGGGGTTCTTCTCGGCGCAGATCGACGAGCTGGTCGACCGCAACGTGATGACGATCGACGCGTACGACTGGCGGCACCGCAGCGGCGCCACCCCGCCCGACGAGCCGACCGACGACCTGTGCACGAGCCGTCCCGCGCGGCCGCGGATGTACGAGGGGACGTTCGCGCACGAGTGGCAGCACCTGCTGCAGAGCTACACGGACCCGGACGAGGTGCCGTGGGTCAACGAGGGGCTGTCCGACTACGCGCAGACGCTGGTCGGATACGTCGACGCGAGCGCCACGGTGCACCACCCGGGCTCGGACGCTCACCTCGTGTGTTTCCAAGGGTTCGCCGTGGTGCGCACCGTCTTCAACGCGAACCCGCGCGAGTGCGGCGGCCCCCAGGGCTCGCTGAACCTGTGGGACGAGGGCGAACCTGCCGAGGTGCTCGCCGACTACGGGCACGTATACCAGTTCATGCTGTATCTGCGCGATCGCTTCGGCGCCGACATGCTCTCCCGGCTGCACCGCGACGGCGAGCACCAGGGACTCGCCGGGGTGCGCGCCGCGCTCGGCGACACCGATCTGTATGACGTTCTGCACGACTTCCGCACGATGATCCTCGTGGACAAGGTCGCCGGTGACGCGGGAGGCGCCACGGTGGGCGTACCCCGGGGAAATGTCGTCGCGGAGAGCCTGCGCGCGACCGTCAACCTGGACAACCCGGCCGCCTACGCCCGGCCGGGTGCGGCGCCCAACGGCGCCGACTATGTGCGCCTGCGCGACGCTCGCGGCCGCGGGTGGCAGGGCTCCGAGCTGCGATCGGTACGGTTCACCGGCGCGTCGACGCTGCCCCCGGTGCCGCTGGGGTGGACCGTGCGCGACGGCGCCCTGTGGTCCGGCGACGGCAACAAGCGCGACACCGCGGCGATCCTGCCCGTGGACGTGCCCGCTTCCAACCCGACACTGCAGCTGCGCTCCCGGTACGGCGCCGAGCTCGGCTACGACTACGGATACGTGACTGTGTCGGTGGACGGCGGCCGCACGTACACCTCCGTCGCCGGGGACCGCACCGAGACGGGGCCGCTCGGGCCGGGCGTGACCGGTGACAGCGGCGGCCTGGTCGAGCTCACTTACGACCTCTCCGCGTGGGCCGGGCGCAGCATTCTGCTCGGTTTCCGGTACGTGAGCGATGCCGCGGTGGACGAGGGTGGCTGGTACATCGACGAGGTAACGCTCGGTGGCCGGGTGGTCACCGAAGGCTCGACGCTACGGGGCTTCCGGTCGCCGACGCAGATCGTGCCGGTCGAGGTGCACGCGTGGGACGTGCGGCTGATCGGGATCGACGCGGCCCAGCGCCGAGTACGCCAGGTGCCGGTCGCGCGCTTCGGGGAGCTGCGGGACTATCCGAAGGTGGTCGCAATCGTGGGCTACGACGAGCCGACGGAGCAGGTGGACCAGTACGCGCCCTACACCCTGACCGTGAACGGCGTCGTCCAGCCGGGCGGATCGTAAGCCGCGCCGCACTTCGGTTCTCCCGGTGTCTCACGGGCGCTCCGATCATCGCGCACCCGGCTTCCCCAGCGCTGCGGATCTGACACTGCCCCCGGGCCCACGGGCCGGAGAAGGCGGGCGCGGGCCAGATAAGCACGGAAGCAGTCTCCATCGCCCCACCGCTCGTTGGCCGGCGCTAAATGACACGGCGGTCCCGGCGGTCGTGGGCGGCGCTAAATTGGCACGGCTGAGTTCGGCGATCGTGGGCAGCAGTGAACGACACGGCGGAGCTCGGCGATCATGGGCAGCGGTGAACGACACGGCGGAGTTCGGCGATCGTGGGCGGTGGTGGACGACACGGCGGGTTCCGGCTGGTCGTGGGCGGCACGGCGGGTTCCGGCGGTCGGCTCAGGGCGGCGGTAGCAGGGCGTAGATCAGGGCCGGTGAGCCCGTGCCGCCGCGGACGATCTGACCGCCACACAGGACATGCGCGCCGGTCTCGGGCAGCGCCCCCAGGTTGGCCAGGCACTCCAGGCTGATGCGATGCTCCCGGTAGACGAGCCGGGAGACCGCGAAGCTGTCGTCGACCCCGCGGTCCGGGCTGAACGTGTCGGTGCCCGTGCCACCGCGGCGGCCGAGGCGACCGGTCTCGATCAGCCATTGCACCGCGTCCGGGGCGAAGCCGGGCTGGTGCATGACGCCGGCGTCATCGCGCGCGTAGTAGGCGTCGGTCCCCCATCGCCGGTCCCAGCCGGTCCAGAGCACCACCACCGACTCGTCCGGGATGCGGCCGTGGCCGGCTTCCCAGGCTCGCAGGTCCGCGGCGGTCACCGCGTGATCGGGGTCGGCGGCGCACCGGTCCCGAACGTCGATCTTCACGGCGGGCCGGCACAGGTCGGTCACGTCGAGGTCGTCGGCCAGGGCGGCACCCGGCGTGAAGTGGCCGGGCGCGCCCCAGTGCGTCCCCGTGTGCTCCCCCATGCTGATCATGCGCAGCAGGAAGCCGTCGTCCGCCACGGTCGTCACCTCGACGGGCGGATCACCCGGGTAGAGGCTGACCGTGGCGGGGTCGAGCACGTGCGACAGGCTGACCAGCTTCACCGCTACGCGAAGACCTCGGTCAGGAAGCCGGTGAGCCGCTGCCAGCTGCGCGCGTCGGCCTTCGGGCGGTAGGGCGGGATGCCGGGCAGCGTGAAGGCGTGCGGCGCCCCCGAGTAGGTGACGACCTCGAAGTCGACGTCCGCGGCGCGCAACTCGTTCTCGAAGGCGATGACGTTGTCGTCGGGCACCACGGGGTCGGCGGCGCCGGTGAGGATCAGCAGGGGCGCCTTGATCTGCTTGGCGTCGCTCGGGTCGTGCACGACGAGGGCGCCGTGGAACGAGGCCACACCGCGCAGGTCTGCCCCGGTGCGGGCGAACTCCAGCGCCGCGGAGCCACCGAAGCAGTAGCCGATGACGACCACACGTGAGGCGTCGACGCGCGGGTCGGCGATCGCCTTGTCGTAGCCGGCCTGGACGCGGGCGCGCAGCAGCGGCAGATCGCCGTAGTACTTACCGGCCTCGGCGGCCGGGGCTTCCTCCCCCTCGGGCCGGATGCCCTTGCCGTAGACGTCCACGGCGAACGCCGCGTAACCGAGCCGGGCCAGCATCTGGGCGCGGGCCTTCGGATACTCCCGCAGGCCGGTCCAGTCGTGCACGACGAGGACGAGCGGCTTGGGGTCGGTGATCGCGGCGTCGTGCGTGAAGTAGCCCTCGAGCGGCGTGCCCTCGTGGTCGTAGTCGACGGTCTCCTCCTCGATGCGCGCCCCCGCACCGGCGGGAACGGAGTCGAGAAGGGCTTGGTGCTCAGCGGAAAAAGTCGTCACCACCGCAGGCTAGCGCGTCGAAGATCGCCCCGGCCCGCTCTCCACACGTTGACAGTGTCACATTGACAGTGTCATCATGGTCGGCGTGTGGACGATGGACGAGCTTCTGACCCGGGTGCACCGGGCCCTCGCGGCTGAATACCCCGGGGCGCCCAACGGCCGGGTCCGCGAGCTGCCCGACCGCCGGGCCGTCCGGTGGTACACGACGACCGGCCTGGTCGACCGCCCCTCCGGCATGCGCGGTCGCAACGCTCTCTACGGGCCGCGGCACCTGTTGCAGATCGTCGCGGTGAAGCGCCGGCAGGCGGAGGGCCGCTCGCTCGCGGAGATCCAGGCGGAGCTGGCCGGGGCCACCGACGAGGACCTCACCGCCGCGGCCCGCGTGCCGGAGTCCCTGCTGGACGGCACAGCGTCGGCGGTGGACACCGCCTCGGCTCGCCCGCGTTTCTGGGCCGCCACGCCGGCCGCCCTCCCGCCGCCGCCCGCGCCTCCCACCCCGCCGGCACCCGTGTCACCGGAGTTATCCACAGGCTTGCGCGAGCTCGGTGGCATCGCGCTGGGCGGCGGGGCCATCCTGGTCCTCCCCGCTCGCCCCGGCACACCCGACCTGGAGGCGATCGCCGACGCTGCCCAGCCCCTGATGACTCTGCTCGCCGCACGTGGACTGCTCAATGATGGGAGCCCCGCATGACCCTTTCCGTCACCCCGATGGCGCCGGCCGAGGCCGACCGGCTCCACAGCCTGCCCGACGGCGGCCTGGGCGCCCTGCGCACCGACCGCGGCAACCTCCCCCTCGACCGGCTCGACGTCCAGGCCACGATCACGGGCCTGGTCGCCCGCACCGTCGTCACCACCGAGTTCGTCAACGCGCACGACACCGCGCTGGAGGCGACGTATGTCTTTCCGCTGCCGGACAGGGCCGCGGTCACGCGGATGACCCTCTCCGCCGACGGCCGCACCGTCGAGGCGGAGCTGCGCGAGCGCGGCGAGGCCCGGGAGACGTACGACCAGGCGCTCCGGGAGGGCAAGCGCGCCGCCATCGCGGAGGAGGACCGGCCGGACGTCTTCACGATGCGCGCCGGCAACATCCCGCCCGGCGAGCGCGTCGCCGTCGAGCTGACCATGGTCACCCCGCTGGCCTGGGAGGACGACGCGGCGACCTTCCGATTCCCGCTCGTGGTGGCGCCACGTTACATCCCCGGCACGCCGCTGCCCGGCGAGCAGAGCGGCGACGGCCAGGCGCTGGACACCGACGTGGTGCCCGACGCGTCCCGCATCACGCCGCCCGTGCTGCTGCCCGGCTTCCCCAACCCGTTGCGGCTCTCGATCGGCGTCGACATCGACACGGCCGGCCTGCCGCTCGGCGAGGTGCGATCCAGCCTGCACACCGTCGTCACCGAGGGCAACCGCATCGAGATCACGCCCGGCGACCGCGCCGACCGCGACTTCGTGCTGCGCCTGCCGTTCGCGGGGGACGGCAGCGGGGCCGTGTTCGCGCCGGCGGGCGACGCTTCGGCGTACCAGCTGGTGGTCCTGCCCCCGGCCGCCGGCAGCGCGCCGCCCCGCCCCAAGGACGTGGTCCTGCTGCTCGACCGCTCGGGCAGCATGGCCGGTTGGAAGATGGTGGCCGCCCGCCGCGCCGCGGCCCGCGTCGTGGACACGCTCACGGCAGCGGACCGGTTCGCGGTGCTGACGTTCGACCACAGTGTGGACCATCCCGCGGAGCTGGGCACCGGCCTGTCCGAGGCCACCGACCGGCACCGCTTCCGGGCGATCGAGCACCTGGCCGGGGTCAATGCCCGCGGCGGCACGGAGCTGCTGGCTCCCCTGCGCTCGGGGCTGCAGCTCCTCAGCGCCACCGAGGGGCGCGACCGGGTGCTCGTGCTGGTCACCGACGGCCAGGTCGGCAACGAGGACCACATCCTCGGCGAGGTGACCACGCTCGCCGCCGGCATCCGCATCCACGCCGTCGGCATCGACCGGGCGGTCAACGCCGGATTCCTCGGCCGCCTCGCCGCGATCGGTGCGGGGCGCTGTGAGCTGGTCGAGAGCGAGGACCGGCTCGACGAGGCGATGGACCAGATCCACCAGCGCATCAGCTCGCCGCTCGTCACCGGCATCACCGTCGACGGCGTCGCGCCGGGCCGGCCTCAGTCGCTCTACCCGGGCGTGCCGCTGGTGCTCTTCGGCCACCACACGGGCGCGGTGCCGGCCGCGCTGACCGTGCGCGGGCTCACGCCCGACGAGGAGGAGTTCCGGATCGAGGTGCCGGTCCGGACCAGCGACGAGCCCGCGATCGCCGCCCAGTGGGCCCGCGGGCGCATCCGCGAGCTCGAGGACGCGTACGCGGCGGGAGACCACAGCGTCGAGCCCGAGATTCTCCGGGTTTCCCTGGCGCAGGGGGTGCTTTCGCGCTTCACCGCGTACGTGGCGGTGGACAGCCGCATCGTCAACGAGGGCGGCAAGGTCAAGAAGGTGACTCAGCCGGTCGACGCGCCGTCGGGCTGGGCGATGTTCGACGAGCCCGCGCCGGTCATGGGTCGCGCGGCCGGGTTCGGGGCGACGACCTTCCTGAGCGCGATGCCGCCCGCCCCGGCGGGAGCGCCGATGCTGCGGGCCAAGGGTCCGCAGCTGGCTCGGGGGCGCACCGGTGGCGCCGGCCGACCGAGCCCGGCACGCTCGCCGCGCATGCCGGGAGCCGCGGACGCTCCGGTCGCGGGTGGCCCGGTCGCAGGTGGTCCGCCGCCCGCTGCGCCGGTTACAGGGGCCTCAGCGGGGGGCGCGCCGCTCGCGGGTGCCACGGAGGATGTGGCGGCGAGCGCTTCCACATCCGGTGCGGGTGCCGCGGAGGCGGCGAGTCCACCCGATGTGAGCGGGGCGGCCGCTCCCACGCCCTACGACGGCCTCGGCAACGCGCCGTGGCAGCCGGCCGGGCCGCCTCGGCCCACACCTGTGGCGGATCCGCTGCACGACCTCGTGGCCATCGTCCGGACCGAGGCCGAGCGGCTGCGCGCGGCCGGAGCGCGGCCTGTGGCGGAGCGGCGCATCATGCTCGCCGATCTCGCCACCCGGTTGAGTGCCCTGCTGACCGGGCGGACCGATCCGGGGGTGGCCCCGCTGCGGGCTGCGCTGGAGACGATCGCCGACCTGCGCGACATGCCAGCGGCCTGGCGGAGCGTCCTGGCGAAGCTGGACGAGTTCGTGGCGGCCGCTGTCTCTGGAGTGCCGCAGCCACCCGCTGGGCCGCCTTCGACCGGAGTTCCGCAACCGCCTGCCGAGCCGCCGTCGACCTGGGTGCCACAGCCGCCTGCGGAGCCGCCGTCTACCGGGGTGCCACAGCCGCCTGCGGGGCCGCCGTCTACCGGGGTGCCGCAGCCTCCGGGGGCGCCCAAGTCGCCGGAGAAGCGGCGGCGGAAGCCCTTCTGGAAGTAGCGGCCGTCGGGGCTAAGCCGTGGATGCGCGATGTGAGGCCGGGCTCGGCGTGTTCGGTGCCCGCGAAGGCGAGCAGCCGGGCGGCGCCGGGAACGCTGCGGTGGCCGGCGAAGGCGAGCAGCCCGGCGGCGCCGGGAACGCTGGGGTGGCTCGTCGTCATTGGGGACGGCGAGCCACCGGAGGAGTGCTTCCGGATTGTCAGCGCTGGGCGCGGCGAGCGGTCAGGGCGCGGTGAGCGGGGCGGTCAGGCCGTCGGGCGAGGTGCGCGGCGTGAGCCGGGAGGCGGCCGGGACGGGGGCGGGGAAGCCGAGCACCGCGAGTTCCCCACGGACCTGGTTGCCGGCTTCGCAGTCCTCGGTGCAGTTGGTCGGCGGGTTGGCGACCTCCGTGGCGTCCTCGCCCGTGACCATGCCCAGCCGGCCGCCCGAGGCCACGTCCCAGATGCTCGTGGCGCCGCAGTGGTCGCGGGTCTCGGAGAGGCCGAGGGTGTTGGTGAAGTCCGGGCCGCAGGACGCCTGGGGGATGCGGGTGGCCACCTGGGCGCTGTCGCGCAGGATCAGCTTCGGGGCGGTGTCGCTGCCGATGTTGACCCGGGGGCTGACCCGGACGCAGGCGTCCCCGGCCGGGCCGGTCGCCGGGCTGGTGCAGCCGGAGCCGAGGAACTGGCCCAGGTTCGCGCGGAAGTTCGGGTTGTCGTAGTAGAAGGTGGAGTCCGCGAGCGTGTGCACGATGCGGGTCCGGGTGCCGTCGCCGCGCTCGACCTCCATCTGGAAGATGCCGCCCTGGGCGCAGTCCTTGGCCTGGATCTTCATGCTCAGGCCGGCCGGGCCCGTGCGGGAGATGGTCATGTCCTCGTCGCGCAGTTCGAGGCTGATCGAGCCGGCAAGGGACAGGCCGCGGTGGTCGGGCACCTTGCTCGCGTAGACGGGGGTGGGCCGCCCGCCGGTCATGTCGCCCCGGTTGGCGGCGCCGGTGAAGGCGTAGTCGTAGATGGCGAAGGAGGCCGGATCGATCGTGAACTTGGTGTACTTGCCCTGCACAGCGAAGCGGGCCGCGGGCGCCGCGACCGTGCCCCGGAAGCGGTCCTTGGTGCCGGTCTTGCCCAGCACCGTGTAGCTGCCGCCGTCACAGAACTTGGAGCTGGCCGCGGAGGCGGCGGTCGGTGCGGTGATCGCGACCAGCGGGACGGCGGCGAGCAGGGCGGCTGCGACGCTCAAGGAGCGGAGTTTCGACATGCCGGTGACTTTCCGGTGTGGACACCTAAACCGGAGTTAGTTGATGGTTAAAGCAGTCCTAAGATCATGAACGTTCGGACGGCTTCGGGCCGGACGCGGAACCGGTACCGTCCGCAGGAGTGCCGGACGGCACGCGACCACCGGACGCTCGACGGCACGTGACCGCCGGGCGCCGGGAGGCCATGACCACAGGACCGCGGGTGGCACACGACCGCGGGCTTGCGGGACGGCTTTCGGGCGCGCGCGGCCGGCGAGTGGACGGGCGATGGCCGGAGTGACAGCCGGGCGGGCATCGGCCAGCCGGGTCGGGTGGGCAGGGCATAGGCCGGCGAGTGGACCGGGCGGGCAGGGCATCGGCCAGCCGGGACGGGCGGGCAGGGCTCCGGCCGGACGGGGCTGTGGACCGGCGCGGGGCGAAGGGCAGGAATGACGCAGCAGGACGACGACACGCGCGGGGTTGCGGACGGCGACGGGGATCCGTTGCTCGTCCGGCCGTACGTGCTGGACGAGGCGCCACGGTCGTCCGCTGCCACCTGGCCCTCGCCGCCGCCCGCACCGGTCGCCGATCCGACGGTGCCGCTTCCTACGATCGGGGCCAAGCCGGTCCGGGCTCCGCGCCGCCGCCGGGTGCTCGCGCTCGGGGCGCTGGCGGCCGCGGTCGTCGTCGCGGCCGGGCTGGTCGGGCTCGGCGCGGTGTTGCGGAGCGAGGAGCCGGGCACGCCCCGGGCGTACACGGATGTCAGCCTGCCGCCGTGGTCCCGGGCGACCTCCGGCGCGCCGTCCGCGTCCGGCGTGTCGACCACGGCCCGGGCGGGAGCCGACCCCGGCACCACGGTGGCGGGCGACGGGCGGAGTGACCCGACGGGTACGGCCACGCGTCGACCGGCCTCGTCCGCGTCTGCCCCGGCGGGGAACGTCCCGGCCAGCGCGCCGACGAGCAGGGCGGCCACGCCGGGGGCATCGAGCGCGCCGGCGGTGCCGAGTCTGGCGCCGGCTGACCGTACGGGGACGATCGTCGGGCCGGGTGGGCTGTGCCTCGATCTCAACGGTGGCGTGTCGGTGGACGGCAATCATGTGCAGGTGTTCGGTTGCAACGGCACGGCCGCGCAGCTGTGGACGGTCAGCACCGACGGCACGCTGCGGGTCACGGGCAAGTGCGCACAGGCGGCGCGCGACGACGAGGTGCGCATCGACGACTGCGAGCAGCGGCGTTCGGCGGCCCGGTGGCAGATCGGAGCGGGCGGCACGCTGGTGAACGCGAACTCGAACGAGTGCCTGACGGATCGGTCGAACGGTTCGCAGCAGGGCGCGGGCGTCCGGCTCGACCGCTGCATGGGCGGGGCGAACCAGCAGTGGCGCCTGCCCTGACCTCCGACCGCCGTCGGTGACCCGGTACCGGCCGGCGCGCCCGTGCTGGACGCACGAGGGACAGGGCCATGCACCTGGCGCGCACGAGGAGCAGGACACGCTGCGGGGCGCGCACGAGGAGCAGGCCGAACTGCCGGCACGCGAACGAGGAGCAGCCAGAGTGCCAGGGCGCACACGAGGAGCAGCGCATGCTGTCGCGCGCGGACCATGGGGCGCGGGCGCGGGAGGAAGCGCTCGGAGCACAAGACTTCGGGCATCGAACGAAGCGTCGGGGACAAGATGAAGCGCTCGGGGGACGAGACGTGAAGGTCGGGGTCGCGGCGGGCGGGATGCGGTGGGCAGGTGCGGAGCCGATGTGGCGGGACGCGGGGAGCGAGCCGCGTGCCCCGGGGCCAAGGGGGCGCGGCTGCCCGAGTCAGTCCTCGGGGAGTTGGGGCGGCAGGGCCAGGTAGGCGGGTCGCAGGAGGTCGGGCAGGGTGCGGCCGGCGTAGCGCAGGGGCGGTGCGTCGAGTTGGTCGAGGAGCAGGTCCGGGCGGGTGGCCGCCGGTGGGGGCGGGCTGCTCGCCGGGGAGCCCCAGAAGTCGGTGAAGTCGCCGAGGGTGGCTTCGGCGGGGGGTGCGGGCGCCGGCGGGGGCTCGGCGGCGGGGACGCGGAGTTCGGTGAGGTGGGTGAGCAGTTCCTCGCGGCTGCGGCCGCGCCAGGCGAAGACGCCGAAGGGGTCGGTCTCGAACGACTCGGCCAGCGCGTAGCACGTGGCGGCCAGGTGGATGCACGGCATGGGCCAGCGTTCGCAGGTGCAGTCCATGGCCACTTCGTCGAGGGAGAGCGGCAGCAGGGTGAGGCCCTCGGTCTGGAAGACGTTCTCGATGCCCGCCGGCATGCGGCCGGCCAGGAGGTCGGCGGTGTAGCGCGCCTGGGTGGCGAGGTTCGCCTCGACCCGGGCCCACTCGGCGGCTCCGAAGGCGCGGACGGCGATGCGGGCGCGGAAGGGGCGGGCGTCGTCGGGGCCGCGGACCTGGGCGACGACGAGGCTGCTGGAGATCGAGAGGTGGCGGACGTGCCCGGCTCGTGCGTCACGCCGGCCCCTGGCGAAGGTGGGTGCCATGCGCAGCGCCTCGAACATGGCCACGAACGGGCCTGAGAACCACTCGGTCACGACCGCCTCCCCCGGCTTGAGAACGCACCCGCGGCGAAGACAGGCAGGCGAGGAACAGGCGCGAAGGAAACACGCACGGAAGAGACGCGCACGGAGAAGACAGGCGCGGAAGAGACGGGCGCGAAGAAGACGGGCGCGGAAGAGACGGGCGCGAAGAAGACGGGCGCGGAAGGGAGGAGTGCGGGAGGGAGGAGTGCGGAAGACACGGGCGCGGAAGAAACGGGCGCGGGAGGGACGGGCGCGGAGGGGACACGCGCGGTCGGCGGGGAGGTGCGGTCAGTCACTGACGGCCTCCGGGGCGAGGCGGGCCAGGTCGTACAGCTCATCGGTCGACAGCGTCGTCAGCCAGCCCTCGCCGTTGCCGACGACCCGTTCGGCCAGGGCGCCCTTGCCGGTGATCAGCTGGTCGATGCGCTCCTCGAGGGTGCCGAGGCAGACGAGGGTGTGCACCTGGACGTCGCGGCGCTGGCCGATGCGGAAGGCCCGGTCGGTGGCCTGGGTCTCGGTGGCCGGGTTCCACCAGCGGTCGACGTGGACGACGTGGTTGGCGGCCGTGAGGTTGAGACCGGTGCCGCCGGCCTTGAGGGACAGGACGAAGATTCCCGGCTGTTCGTCGGCCTGAAAGGCGGCCACCGTCTCGTCGCGGGCGCGCCGGCTGGTGCCGCCGTGCAGGTAGCGCACCGGGACCCCGAACCGCGCGGCGAGGTGCGGCACGAGCATCGAGCCGAAGCGCGTGAACTGCGTGAAGCACAACACGCTCTCCCCCGCGCCGAGTGCGGCGTCGAGGATTTCCTCGAGGCGTTCGAGCTTGCCGGAGCGGCCGGGCAGGGGCGAGCCGTCGCCGAGGAGCTGGGCGGGATGATTGCAGACCTGCTTGAGCTTGGTCATGGCGGCGAGGACGATGCCTTTGCGGCGGGTCTCGTTCGTGTGCGTGAGCCGGCCCCGCATGTCGTTGTTCTGGGGCGGTTCGGCGGGTGA
>NZ_JAUQWH010000348.1 GCF_030757795.1 Actinoplanes oryzae | reverse complement strand
CGCCCCTGCCGCATCAGGCCCCCGGCTTCCCCGCCCCGAACCAGCCGGGCACCCCGCACGCCCAGCCCGGCCAGCACCAGCCCGGCCAGCACCAAGCGGGCCAGCACCAGCCGGGACAGCCCTACGGGCAGCTCTACCAGCCCGGCCAGCCGGGGCAGCCGAACTACCCCGGGCAGCCGGGCCATCCGGGACAGCAGGGGTACCCGGGGCAGCCGGGTTACGCCGGGCAGCAGGGGCACAGCGGCTACCCGGGACAGCCGGCCCAGCCGGGGTATCCGGAGGACGCCTACGCCCAGCCCCGGCAGCAGTGGCAGGCCGGGCAGCCGATTCCCGGCCCGTTCCCGCCGACCATGGACCCGAACGCCGTCGACCCGCGGGCGGCGGCAGCGGCAGCCGCGGCGGCGGGTCAGCAGCAGGTTGATCCGGAGGCGGACCCGTACCAGCAGCTGCCGTGGGTTTCGGACGGCACGCCGACCGCCGAGGAGTTCGCGCGGCGGCGGCTGGCGAAGCCCGCCGAGCCGACCGCGACGATGGGTCCCCGCGCGCTGCTTCGCAAGGGCACCGGCGGCCTCGTTCGCATGGCGCCCGGCAAGCGGGAGCAGGAGTACAAGCGCGACGTCGAGATGGTGCGCCGCAACTTCGGCGGGCTGCGGCAGGTGACCGTGGTCAACCCGAAGGGCGGTGCCGGGAAGACCGTGGCGGTGCTGCTGCTCGCGATGACGTTCGGGCAGAAGCGCGGCGGCTACGTGCTGGCCTGGGACAACAACGAGACGCAGGGCACGCTCGGCATGCGGGCGCAGCAGGACTTCCACGCGAGGACCGTGCGCGACATGATGCGGGACCTGCACCTCTTCCGGGGCTCGCACGGGCGGGTCGGCGACCTGTCGCAGTATGTGCGGGCGCAGGGCGAGGGCATGTTCGACGTGCTGGCCTCGGACGAGTCCGCGACGGCGGGCGAGATGCTGACGGCCGGGGCGTTCGCGGAGATCCGGGAGATCGTCAGCCGGTTCTACAAGCTGATCTTCGTGGACACGGGCAACAACGTGCGCGCCCAGAACTGGCA
>NZ_JAUQWH010000347.1 GCF_030757795.1 Actinoplanes oryzae | reverse complement strand
CATATCGCCGATACGCAAAGCAACACTCCCGGTGAGAACGCATGCCCGACGGCATCCGTGGCTCCCATCGGCCCCGGCCCCGGATCGGTAAGACGATTCCGCGCCCCGGCCGCGTGACCTCCGTCGCGTCGCTCCCCGGCCGGCACCGCCGCGATGGCGCCCGCCACCTGTGATGAACGCCGGACGCCCGGGCCCCGTCGAGTGATCGGAGCCGAGCCGCGAACCGCGGCCCGCCCCGAGTCCTCCCCTCAGGAGCACCCCATGAGTGACACCCTGCCGTCGGCCACCGAAGCGCTCGCGGCGCTCACCGGCACCCATGAGCCCACGCTGCACCGGCTGCTCGACGCCAAGGCGGTGTGAGCGATGGGGGAGAGCGCCGACCACGTCGTCCGCCTCGTGCGCTCGTCGATGCCGCCGCTGGGTCCGCTGCCGGGGATCCTGCGCGCTGGCGGGGATCAGGACATCAGTCGGGCCGAGATGCCGAACGGGACCGGTGCCTGGGTCGTGAGGGAACACGATCTGGCGCGTCGTGTGCTGGTCGATCCGCGGCTGAGCCGGGCCGCGGCCACCGGCCCGGGCTCGCCGAAGCTGGGTTCCGGCCGGCCGTCGCCGGACTCCATCATCAGTCTCGACGGCACCGCCCACGCCCGGCTGCGCCGGCTCGTCTCCGATGCGTTCACGGAACGCCGGGTCGCGGAGCTGAGGCCGTACGTCCGGGGTCTGGTCGGCGATCTTCTGGACGGCATGCGGTCGCAGGCGGGCCCGGTCGACATCGTGAGCTCCCTGGCCGAGCCGCTGCCCTTGCGGGTGCTGTGCGAGGTTCTCGGCATTCCGTGGCAGGACCACGACCAGTTCGGCCCGTGGGTCACCGTACTGTTCGAGATGCAGGGCGACGAGGAGGACAACAGGCTTCGTACGCTGCGTCTGGTCCGCTACGTGACGTCCGTCGTGGCCCGGAAGCGGCGCAGCGACGGCGACGATCTGATCTGCCGCCTGAGCCGGCAGTCCCCCGACGGTGACCGGCTGTCGAACCGGGAGCTGGTGACGCTGGTGCTCAGCCTGCTGACCGCGGGCTAC
>NZ_JAUQWH010000346.1 GCF_030757795.1 Actinoplanes oryzae | reverse complement strand
CCGAGGGGTGGCCGTTGGCGACGCGGGAGACGGTTTGCGCCGAAACGCCCGCCAGGCGCGCCACATCGGCCATGGACACCCCGCGACCTGCGCGGCGACTGGTCGGCATGACCTGCGTGTCTCCTCTTGACGATCATGGAAGTGTGGTGCAACTATCACCTCGATGTTAACGTAAACATCACATCCGTCATCCGCATGTAACAGAGCGTCCTGACCAGCGCCTTGCGAACGATGTTTACGTAAACATAGCTGGTGAGAGAGAGGGACGACACCCATGGCCGAGCTAGCCGTTCGCCGGCGCCGATCCTGGACGGGCTGGCGCTTCGTCGGCCCCTTCATGGTCGTCTTCGCGCTGGTCTTCCTGGCTCCGATCGCGTACTCGATCTATCTGAGCCTGTTCAAGACCCGCCTGATCGGCGGCACCTCCTTCGTCGGGCTGGAGAACTACCAGCAGGCGCTGACCGACCCGAGCTTCTGGAGCTCGCTGGGCCGGGTCACGCTCTTCCTGGTCGTCCAGGTCCCGATCATGCTGTTCATCGCGCTGCTCGTGGCGCTCGCGATCGACTCCGGGCGGCTGCACGGCTCGTCGTTCTTCCGGGTCACGATCTTCCTGCCGTACGCGGTCCCCGCCGTGGTCGCCGCCCTGATGTGGGGCTTCATGTACGGCTCGCAGTTCGGCCTGCTGGCCAGCATCAACGACCAGTTCGGGTGGAACCTGCCGGACCTGCTGTCGCCGGGCTGGATCCTCGCCTCGATCGGCAACATCAACACCTGGGAGTTCACCGGGTACAACATGCTGATTTTCTACTCCGCGCTGCGGACGATCCCCGGCTCGCTCTACGAGTCGGCCGAGATCGACGGCGCCGGCGAGTTCCGGAAGATCACCGCGATCAAGCTCCCGGCGATCCGGGGCGCGCTCGTGGTCGCCACGATCTTCTCGATCATCGGCAGCTTCCAGCTCTTCAACGAGCCCAGCATCCTGCAGCAGCTGGCGCCCAACGCGATCACCACCGACTTCACCCCCAACCTGTACGCGTACAACCTGTCCTTCTCCGGCCAGCAGTACAACTACTCCGCCACCGTGGCGATCGTCATGGGCATCATCACGATGGTGATCGCCTACGTCGTCCAGCTCCGTGGCACGAAGGAGCGCTGAGATGACGACCATGGTCACTGCGGCGCAGTCCGCGGACACCGACGAGGCCCCTGTCAACCACGGGAAGAGCACCCGCGCCAAGAAGA
>NZ_JAUQWH010000345.1 GCF_030757795.1 Actinoplanes oryzae | reverse complement strand
GGGCGGTTTCAAGGGGTCGTTGCAACACGATGGCTAGTCGGTGACGGCTAGGAGCTTAGCGAGGCGCTCGGCTGGGGTATCCCAGCCGAGCGTTTTGCGTGGGCGGCTGTTGAGTTCGGCAGCGACGGCGGCGAGGTCGTCGGGGTGGTGGACGGCTAGGTCGGTGCCTTTGGGGAAGTATTGGCGTAGCAAGCCGTTGGTGTTCTCGTTGGAGCCGCGTTGCCAGGGTGAGTGCGGGTCGCAGAAGTAGACCGGCATGTCCGCGGTGATGCTGAACTCGCGGTGCATCGCCATTTCGATGCCCTGGTCCCAGGTCAGAGATCGTTTGAGGTGCCGGGGCAAGGTGGCCATGGCGGCGAGCAGCCCGTCGCGGACCCGGTCGGCGCCACGGCCGGCGCCGAGATGCACCAACAACACGTATCGGGTGGAGCGTTCGACGAGGGTGCCGATCGCGGAGCCGTTGTCCTTGCCGATGATCAGATCGCCTTCCCAGTGGCCGGGAACAGCGCGGTCGTCGGCCTCGGCGGGCCGGTCGCTGATCATCACCATCGGATGGGTGAAGCGGGGCTGACGCTGGCCGGGCTGTCTGCGGGGACGGCGCACGGCGCGGCCGGTGCGCAGCGCGGCGGTCAGTTCCCGGCGTAGCGCGCCGCGTCCTTGAACGTAGAGCGCCTGGTAGATCGTCTCGTGCGACACGTGCAGCTCGCTTCGCTCGGGAAAGTCACGGCGCAGCCGACGGCTGATCTGCTCGGGGCTGTGCTTGAGTTCCAGCATGGCCTGCACCCGGTCACGCAGCTGCGGCCAGGCGGCGATCTTGCCAGTCTTCGGGCGCGGGAGCCGGGCCTCTGCGCGCTGCTGGGCTGCGTACGGCCGGTAGTCGCCGCTGTCCGGGTGCCGGTTACGGCGTACCTCCCGGCTGATCGTGCCCGGCGAGCGTCGCAACTGCACCGCGATCGTTCGCAGCGATGCTCCCTCCCGCAGCCGGTCCGCGATGACGATCCGGTCGTCCTGTGACAGGTACCGGCCGGATATGGCCGAAGGCCGGGCGGCAGGCAGAACTGTCTCCTGCCGCCCGGCCTTCGCCGAACCCCTCGTGCCGTACCGCCAGCGGTGACCGGTCTTGCGGTTGATCCCGACCAGCCGGCACGCCTCACTCGTACTCACACCCCGCGCCACAAGATCCAAATATGCCTGGCGCTCCGCGCGAAGCTTCTTCGGACCCTGCGGCCGACGATCATCACGGATCTCGAACACTACAACCCCTGATCAGGTCAGGTGTTGCAACGATCCCTAGAACCTAAG
>NZ_JAUQWH010000344.1 GCF_030757795.1 Actinoplanes oryzae | reverse complement strand
TGCCGCAGCGGACGGCTGCCCGGCACCGACCCGGCACGGACCAGCCCGGGCAGGAGGTCGGTCAGGGCCGGCGGTTCGACCAATGCCGGAGCGAGGCGCGGCGGTAGCTCGTCCTCCCCGCGCATGCCGCTGCGGGAGTGGCAGCTGTCCAGCACGGACACCAGCAAGGCGCCGCCGGCCACCACCTCCTCGACGAGCAGCGCCAGCTCCTTGTCGTACAAGTCCGGTACAGTCCCGGTCCGGCTGTCATGCAGGACCGTGGTCTGGCAGAACCCCGATTCCTCGGTGGACCAGATCTCCGCGGAAAGCGGCGCGGTCGAGCCGTGCCCGCTGAACCAGAAAAGCGCCGTGTCCTGCGGTCCGGCCTGGCCGAGATGGTCCCGGAAGGCCTCGATCACCGCATCGCGGGTCGCTTGTTCGTTGCGGAGCTCCAGCAGGTTCAGGTCCGCGGCGGCGACCCGTTCCCGCAGCAGGCTCGCGGCGAGGTCAACGTCGTTCGAGCAACCGCGGAGGTCGGGCTTGACGGCGAGGTAACGGTCGACGCCGACGAGGAGCGCATGAAGGGCCACGGGTGATCAGTCCTCTCGGTGGGCGGCCTGGAAGGCGGACGCCAGTACCGGATCGGGGACGCCCACCATCAGGAGGTCGTCGCCCGCCTGCTGCAGTTCGATCGCCCGGACCCGGCCGGCGAAGTCGTACCCGATGTCGGTCAGCAGCCCGGACAGGTGGTGCACCCGCTGGTTGGTGCTTCCCCGCAGGCCGAGGCCGTCGTCGCGACTGCGCACGTAGAGGCCGTCGATCAGCACGTCCACCTCCGCGAGCAGATTCGGGACGCCCGGGTTCGGCGGATCGTCCAGCAGCCGCTCGAGGCGGTAACCGGTGAAGCAGATCAGGTCGAGCTCACGGTCCTGCCTCATCAACCTGATCACCTCGCTGAGACCAGTGGCCTGCTCCATCGGCTCGCCACCGGAGAAGGTCACGCCCCGCACGTCGGGCCGGATGGAGAGCGCCTGTGCCGCCTCCCCCGGCGTCATCGCGGTGGCCGGCCGCACCGGGATCCAGCTCTCGGCGATGCATCCCGCACACCGGAACGGGCAGCCCTGCACCCAGAGCACAGAACGGAGTCCGGGGCCGAGTGCCCGTGTTCCTGTGGTGATTGCCGCGACGTTGAGCATGAGCGAGGCACTCACCGGGGATCCGGCACACGTGGCACGGAGACCGGAGTCAGCGACTGCCCGGCCGCCTCGGTGACCGAGGGCCTCGCGAGGCCGAGTGTGACCGCGTCGAGGTACGCCGCCTTGGCCG
>NZ_JAUQWH010000343.1 GCF_030757795.1 Actinoplanes oryzae | reverse complement strand
CCTCAGCAACCTGGGCGGCGCGGAGGTCAAGCTCGGCCGCTACGACGCGGCGGAGCGGCACCTCGACCGGGCGCTGGCCCTCGACCGCGAGCTGCGCAACGCCGCCTTCGAGGCGTCGACCCTCGACTTCCTCGGCACGCTGTGGACCGGCCGGGGCGTGCCGGACCTCGCGGTCGCCCGCCACCAGGAGGCGATGACGATCTTCCGGCGGCTGGGCGACCGGCACGGCGAAGCCTGCGCGCACAACGGGCTCGGCGAGGCGGCGCTGGTCGCGGGCCGGGTCGCCGACGCGATCGCGGAGCACACCGCCGCGTACGACATCGCGGCCGAGCCCGACGTCACCGACCCCGAGCAGCAGGCCCGTGCGCGTACAGGCCTGGGCCACGCCTTCCGCGCCAGGTCGGCCCCCGACGAGGCCCGCCGCCAGTACGAGCTGGCGCACGCGCTCTGGGCCTCGATGAGCTCGTCCGAGGCGGCCCGCATCACGGCGATCCTGGACACTCTCTAACGTAACGATCATGAGTGCGCTGCCGGACGGCCGTCCCACCTCCCACTCGCGCGTCACCCTCAGCCGGATCATGACCGCGACCGACGTCAACCTCTACGGCACCGTCCACGGCGGCGACCTGATGAAATTCGTCGACGACGTCGCCGGGGCCGCGGCCGCCCGGCACAGCGGCGGCACCGCCGTCACCGCGGCCATCGACGAGATCGTCTTCCTGGAGCCGGTCCGGGTGGGTGACCTCGTCCACGCGTACGCGCAGGTCAACTGGGCCGGCTCGACGTCGATGGAGGTCGGCGTCCGGGTGACCTCGGAGCGCTGGGACACGGCCGGCTCCGAGGCCCTGACCGTGGTGACCGCCTACCTGGTCTTCGTCGGCGTGGACGCCGCCGGGCACCCCCGCCACGTGCCGCCCGTGCTGCCGGAGACGCCGGAGGACGAGCGCCGCTTCCGCGAGGCCCTGATCCGCCGCGAGCACCGCCTCGCCCGCCGCAAGGCGATCCAGGACGCCCGCGCCGGCGCCTGAGGTGATCTTGCAGCGAAGTCGATCGATGGAGATGGCGTAACGAGATAGTCACAAGTCGATGCCATGATCTTTCCGGACCGCACTCTTTGCAGTCGGATGTGCTCACACTGCAACTCCGCACCGGCGTCCGGAGGGGAACGATGACCATCCGCAGACTGACCGTGATCGCGACGGCCACCCTGCTCGCACTCGCCGCCTGCAGCGGGGGTGAGGCCGACCCGAACGACGAGCTGCTCGGCTTCGACTCCTGCGCCGGCTCACCCTTCGACTGCAACAAGGGTGAGGCCAAGGCGGGCGGAACCCTGGTCTATTACGAGGAGCAGGACCGCACCACCTGGAACACGGTCAGCTCGGACGGCGGCCACTACGTCACCTCGGTGATGATGC
>NZ_JAUQWH010000342.1 GCF_030757795.1 Actinoplanes oryzae | reverse complement strand
CGCCGGGCCGGCGGGACCCGAGCTGGCTGCCGCACGTACGCCTGGTCGGGGTGAACGTGAACACCGACCGCGAGTTCGGCCTGGCCCTGCTCCGCTTCCTCGGCGCCGAGCTGCGCAGCCGCGCCGACGCCGCCAAGCGCCACGAGGTCACGAACCTCGCCGAGCTGCGCGCCGAGGACCCGGACGGGCACTGGCCGCGCATCGTCGCCGTGGTCGACGAGTTCCAGGTGCTGCTCTCCGGGCGCGACGCCGTGGCCGCCGAGGCGGTCGACCTGCTCGAGGACCTCGCCCGCCGCGGCCGCTCCCAGGGCATCCACCTGGTGCTGGCCAGCCAGGACGTCTCCGGCATCGAGGCGCTGTGGGGCCGCCCCGCGCTGGTGGCCCAGTTCTCGCTGCGCATCGCGCTGCCCCGGGCCCGCCGCGTGCTGGCCGAGACGAACATGGCCGCCGAGGCGCTGCCCCGCTACCACGCGGTGGTCAACGCCGACTCGGGCGCGATCGAGGCCAACCGCGTCGTCCGGGTGCCCGACGCCGGCGACCGGGAGCGGTGGAGCGCCCTGCAACACCGGTTGTGGCGGCGGCGGCCGTCGGACATGCTCGCGCCCCGGCTCTTCGACGGCGACGCGATCCCGCGGCTCGGCGACAGCCTCGACTACCAGCAGCTGGACTCCGGCGCGGCGGCCCCGGTGGTGCTGCTGGGCGAGACGATCGACGTGCAGGCCCGCTCCGCGCGTACGGTGCTCCGGCGCGCCCCCGGCCGCAACATCGCCGTCATGGGCACCCGCGTGGACGAGGCCTGCGCGATCCTGCACACCGCGGCGCGCTCGCTCGCGGCCCAGTTCCCGCCGGGGTCGGCGCAGTTCAAGGTGGCCTGCCTCGACGCCGATGCCGCCTCCGCCGTCGTGGCCCTTAAGGATGTCCTGCCGGCCGAGGACACCGACTACTTCGACTCGGACAACTTCGACCTGCTCCTCGAGACCGCCGCCGACCGGGCCGAGTTCGGGACGGCCGCCGACAAGCCCCTCTTCCTGCTCCTGTACGCCGTCGACGCCGCGCCCGGCGGCGACCTGCTGCGCCGCATCCTGCGCCAGGGCCCCGAGCGCCGCATCCACGTGATCGGCTGGTGGCGCGGGGCCGCCCTGCTGCGCGACACGCTCGGCGGGCATGCCAGCCGTACGGACGTCATCGGCTCGTGGGTGGCCCTGGACGTGCACGGCAGCGAGCTGTCGCCCTACTATCCCGGCCACGGCTCCCCCGCCTGGTACCCGCGGCCGTGGCGGGCCCTCCACTTCGACCGCTCGGTGCATCGTGGCGCCGAGGTCATCATCCCCTACGGACCCTCATGACGACTCCCGACACCGACGGCGTCCTCGAGCGCCGCACGCCCGACTACCGCAGCGTCGTCAAGCGGCTGACGGAGCTCGACGCCGACGCCGCCAAGCACCGCGACGAGGCC
>NZ_JAUQWH010000341.1 GCF_030757795.1 Actinoplanes oryzae | reverse complement strand
CCGTCGCGCCAGGCGAGGGTGTTGAAGGTGACGTTGACGTGGAGTTGGTGGCCGTCGGGGAAGGTGTGGCGGCCGTTGACCATCTCGTTGATGGTGTTCTGGACGGCTTGGCCGTAGTCGAGGCGTTGTTGTGGGGTGACGGCGTCGTTCTGGGAGACCAGGTCGAGGGTGACGTCGTAGGCGCGGACCGGGGTGCCGTCGGGTGCGGTGAACTCGCGTACCTGGAAATTGATCGTGGTCTTCTCGCCCGCCATCTCATGCGTGCCGGGCACGAATGGCTGGGCGGCTGGGACATAGCGCTCGGTGCGTAGCTGGTTCGGGGGCGCGGTGTCGTAGGCCTGCTGCCAGTCCGCGGGCATGGACTGGGTGGTGGTCGCCGGCGCGCTGACGTTCGGGGTGACGGTGTCGATGCGCGGCGGGGCGGAGGAGGGGACCTGCGGTGCGTCGGTGAAGGGGTTGGCGTGCAGGGCGGCGTTGGTGCCGGCGGCCAGGTCGAAGAGGGTGGCGCCGGGGTCGCCGTAGCGCTGCTCCATCCGGTTGCGGAGCTTGGTGATGTCGCCGGGGGTGAGCGCCCTGGGGTTGAAAGCGACGTTGGCCAGGTTGTCGACGAGGCCGGCGTTGCGCAGCGGGGCGTAGGTGTTTTTGGTGTGGATCAGGTGGGTGATCTGGTCGGTCCAGGTTTTGCGGTCGGCGTGGGATTGCGGGATGGTGTCGGGTTTGGTGCGGTCGTATTTGGTGAGTAGCCGGTCGCTGTCGGTGGTGATGGTCAGGTTGGGGTCGACGATGGTGAAGGTTTTTGGGTCGGTGCCCTCGAAAAGCCGGTTGGCCTCGACCGAGGTGGCCAGACCGCGGCCCTCTTTCGACGTGTACGTCAGTGCGGTCGAGTTGTTCGACTGGACGCCGAAGGTGATGTTGTTTTCCAGCCGTTGCTGGTCCACCCGGATGAACGTGTTGGGCTCGGGCAGGTAGACGGCTCGCGGATCGACCTGGGCCATGGCGTGGCGGACGGCGCGGTCGCGTTGGTTGGCCTGCTGCGCCATCGGGTCAGCGGCCGGGTCGAATTGGTAGCCGCCGGTGATCAGGTGTGCCTGGTCGTTGTCGGCGATGGTGGTGTCGGCGTTGGTGAACAGGCCGGTCATGTCGGTGACGTCGGCGTCGCCGGTGTGCAGGAAGGTCGGCTGTTCTGTTTGTAGTTCGCCGAGCAAGGTTTCGGTGTGCGGGTGGCGGACGATCGTTTCCCGGATCGCCGCGTAAGGAATGGTGTCTTGGCCGAGCGGGCGGCCTTGTTCGATGTCGCGGTTGGTCCACGAGAACCCGACCACCGTGACCGGGAACGGTGCGTTGATGGTTTGGTTGAGGGTGTCGGCGATCTGCTGGTCGGAGAAGGCCCCGCGGTAGCCGTTGACACCGATGGCCAGGCCGAAGCGGCCGGTGTGGGCGTTGTTGTCGAACCCGGCGGCGTACTTGTCGACCAGGGCTTGTAGA
>NZ_JAUQWH010000340.1 GCF_030757795.1 Actinoplanes oryzae | reverse complement strand
GATCCCGGCCACCTCGGACCGGGAGAATTTTCGCTGCGCCAGCACCACGACGTCGGCTCCGTCGATGCTTCCGGCGTCCACGGGAAGCAGGCCGGGACTCAGAGAGATCATCTCGGCCAGACCGGACCTGAGAAGCCGATCCGATGCCTTCAACACCACACGCACGTCCGCCATACCGATGCAATCTCCCGCTGATCGAGTCGTCTTTCC
Organism: Actinoplanes oryzae; assembly: GCF_030757795.1. Lineage (GTDB taxonomy): Bacteria > Actinomycetota > Actinomycetes > Mycobacteriales > Micromonosporaceae > Actinoplanes. The sequence continues at coordinate 1,316 of NZ_JAUQWH010000340.1, read as the reverse complement.
CCTCACGACGCGGATCGGGCGGCACGCGTTCACCACGACGCGGATTCGCGCGGCAGGTCCCTGCCGTCTGCCTGGGTACAGCTCGTCCTGGTTGCGGCCGGCGCCGGCGCCCAGGATCGAGACATGACCAACAAGACCTTTCTGATCACCGGAGTCAGCACCGGTCTCGGCCGCGCTTTCGCGGTCGCTGCGCTCGAGGCCGGCCACACCGTCGTGGGCACCGTCCGCAAGGACGCCGACGCGGAGGCCTTCACCGCCCTGCAGCCAGGACGCGCCCACGCACGAGTTCTCGACGTCACCGACGACACCGCCGTGTTCGCCACGGTGGCCGACGTCGAGCGAACCGTCGGCCCCATCGACGTGCTGATCGCCAACGCCGGGTACGGCCTGGAGGGCACCTTCGAGGAGACACCGCTCGCGGCCCTGCGCGCCCAGTTCGACGTCAACGTCTTCGGCGCGGCCGCCACCATCCAGGCCGTCCTGCCGTCCATGCGCGAACGCCGCCGCGGCCACGTCCTGGCCGTCACCTCGATGGGCGGCCTCGCGGGCTTCGCCGGTGTCTCCGGCTACTGCGGCAGCAAGTTCGCGCTCGAGGGCATCCTCGCCTCCCTGGCCAAGGAGGTCGCCGGCTTCGGCATCAACGTCACCGCCATCGCCCCCGGATCGTTCCGCACCGACTGGGCCGGACGCTCGATGACCCGGGCCCCGCACACCATCGCCGACTACGACGAGCTGTTCGGCCCCATCCGTCAGGCCCGCCAGCAGGCCAGCGGCCGCCAGCTCGGCGACCCTGTCCGCGCGGCCGCCGCCGTCCTGCACGTCCTCGACGTCCCGGAGCCGCCGAACCACCTCGTCCTCGGCTCCGACGCCCTCAAGGCCGTCCGGACCGGGCGGCAGGCCGTCGACCGTGACATCGACGGCTGGGAGAAGCTTTCCCGCTCCACCGACAGCCCGCTGTGATGCGCACGTAACGCCGCGCGCTCAGGTGAACGCGGGGGGCGGCCGGATCGTAGTTGACGATCGAAGGAGTTCACTCCGGCGGCCAGGAGGTGGCATCGACGTGCGGGTGCTGGTGGTGGAGGACGATGGCAAGCTCGGACCCGCGATCGGCGCCGGGCTGCGGGCCGCCGGGTTCGCGGTCGACAGCACCGGGTGCCGGGCCGGCGCCGACCTCATGGTCTCGGTCACCAGCTACGACTGTGTGATCGCCGACCGCGGGCTGCCCGACGGTGATGCGCTCGGGCTGATCAGGTCGTGGCGCCGGGCCGGGCGGACGCTGCCGGTGCTCGTGCTGACCGCGCTGGCCGCCGTCGAGG
>NZ_JAUQWH010000034.1 GCF_030757795.1 Actinoplanes oryzae | reverse complement strand
CGGGGAGCTGCCACGCCAGCTCGCGGTCGACGGTCACGCGGGTCGCGGTGCCGGGCAGGATCAAGGTCATCCGCTCGTACGTGGTCACGAGCGTCAGCTGGAACTCGCCGGTCACGGGCGGCATCGCCGCGGCGGCCAGCAGGCTCGACGCCAGGTCGCGGGTGGCGGGGTCGAGGCGGTCGGCGCTCCCGGCGTACGGGAAACGGCTCTTGACCGTGGTGTTGCGGGCCCCGCGCGTCTTGAGCTCGACGAACTGCTGCCCGGTGTCGAGGTAGCCGCGGACCCGCAGCTTGAAGCGCCGGCGCCGGCGCCGCGCCGAGGCCAGGTAGCTGTCCAGGCCGGGCGTGTCGAAGTACGCCGAGCGGTAGGCGAACCGGCGCCGCCCGTCGATCTCCAGCACCCGCGTCCCGGTCGGCAGCGCCCTGAGCAGCACCGGCAGGTCCGCGCCGGGCAGCAGGTACTTGCGGTCGGTGCGGGTCAGCAGCTCCGCCCGTGCGAGCAGCTCCGCCAGCCCGATCGGCGCGAACGGCGGCACGGTCCGATCGAGCGTCATGACGGGCCCGTCCGGGCGTAGCGGACCTCGGCGAGGGTCGTGTCGTTGACCAGGTCGACGTGGCGGACGACCAGGTTGACCACGCGGGCGCCGAGGACGCCCTCCAGGTGGGTGCGCAGGGCGTCCTCGTCGGTGTAGGCGGTGTCGAGCTGCATGGTCTGCTGCCGGTAGCGGCGGAACAGCGCCGGGTGGTCGCCGAGGAAGAGCCCGGCGACCACGAGGGCCATCAGCGCGCCGCTCAGCAGGTCGATCGAGCCGCTCAGGCCGGCGATGAGGCCGAGCGCCAGGGCGGCGAAGTAGTACGCCAGCTCGTGCTGCGCGATCTCGTCCGACCGCAGCCGGATGATCGACAGCACGCCGAACAGGCCGAGCCCGAGCCCGGCGCCGACGGTCGACGAGCCGAGCACCATCGCCGTCGCCAGCACCCCGATGTTGACGCCCAGGAACGCCACGACCAGGTCCCGCCGATGATGGCGCGGGAAGTACACGGCGAACGTCAGCACGGCGATGGCCACCAGGTCGGCGCCGACGGCGAGAAGTTGATCCACGGGCCTCACTTCACCGCACGAACCTGTAAACCGCCTGTACGCCGCCTGTCCATTTCTCGTTCACCTACGGCAGGCGGTCACCGGTGTTGCTGAAGGCGGTACGGGCCGCGGTGGCTGCCGGAACCGGCGCGCCAGGGCAGCCGCCGTCGATGCGGCCCGTCGTGAAGTAGGCGACGAGGTCGGCGGCGCACGCCGGTTCGTTGAGGACCGAGCCGTGCACGTCGTCGTCGACGGTGTAGACGCGGCCGCCGGCCACGGCCCGCATCTGCGGCGTCCACTCGTACGGCGACGGCGTCTCGTACCGGTGGCCGGAGAGCACCAGGCTGCTGCCGCCGTGATGCAGCCGCACGGGCTGGACCGGCAGCGGCCATCCCGCGCAGCCGGCGTCGAAGTCCCCGCTCGCCCGGCCCGTGAGCGGGTTGTCCGCGAGCCGGCGCCGATAGGCGGCCCAGGCGTCCTCGAAGCCCAGCCGGCTGGGGTCCTCGTTGCAGAAGGCGGCGTGGCCCATCGTCTCGTTCCCGCGCTCGGGCAGGTCGGCGGGCGGCTCGGACGGCTCCTCCGGCTCGCCGGTGACCTCCTTGACCGTCGGTGGCGCGGTGGGGCCGGTCGCGTCGCGCAGCTCCGCGAGCACCTGGGCGGCGAGGGGCCACACCGGTGCGCTCTGGCTGGCGGCCAGGGCGACGAACCTGCCGTCGAACGGCATCGCGACATCGGTGAACTGCCGGGGGTGCGCGTCGTAGTCCTTGCGCACCGCGATCAGGGCTTCCCGTACCTGCTCGGGGGTCGTCCCGAAGCCGTAGCGGTCGTCGCGCTCGGCCGTCCACGCCGCGAAGCGCAGGGAGTTGCGCTCGGCCGCCGCCGCCCGGACCTCCCGGAAGGTGGCCAGGTCGAAGCGGGGGATGGCCACACTGTCGAGGAACATCCGGCCGGCGGACGCGGGGAACAGGTCGCGGTAGACCACGCCGAGCCAGGTGCCCCAGGAGACGCCGACGAAGTGCAGCTTCCGCTCGCCCAGGCCGGCCCGGATGCCGTCCAGGTCACGCGCGACGTTCGCGGTGGTCAGCGAGCCGAGGAAGGCGGGATCCGAACGGCCGCACTCGGCGTTGACGCGCACCTGGAGGTCGTACACCCGGCGGGCCTCGGCCTTGGTGGCAGGCGGGGCGGGCTCCTCGGCGGGCGGCGTGCAGTCCGTCTTCGTGCTGTAGCCGACGCCGCGCGGGTCGAAGCCGATCAGGTCGTAGCGCTCGTGCAGGTCGCCGGCGGCGCTCATCGTCAGCAGCTCGACGGGCATGAGATAGCCGCTGCCGCCGGGGCCTCCCGGGTTGAGCGCCAGGCTGCCGAGCCGGCGGGCCTGGTCGGCGGCCTTGAGGCGGGTGAGCGCGACGGTGATGTGCCGGCCCCGCGGCCTGTCGTGGTCCAGGGGCACGCTGACAGTGCCGCACTCCAGGCGGGCCAGCAGCTCCCGGAACCGGTCGAGGCGGTCCGGCGGGGCCATGACCCGGAGTGCTTCCTCGGAGTAGGTGGGGCAGGCTGTCCAGTGGACGGTCGCCTGTGGACGGGGTGCCGCCGTGGCGGGCGTACTCGCGATCAGTGTGGTCAGGCCGAGCGCCGCGGCGACCACCGCTCTCCATCGATTCATGTCGTCAGTCTGCGGACCGCGCGCGCTGCCGGCGTCTGTCGCGAGAGGTGTCCGGAATACGTCTGAAGACAGATTCGCCGGCACCCCGCGGGATCGTAGGCTCGGGCTCGTGAACAGCGTACGCACGGTCGTGCAGGACGCAGCCCTGGCCGCCTTCCTGGTGGCGGCCGGCGCCGGCGGAGACCACGCGACGCTCTGGTGGGCCGCGACCGGGCTCGCCGGGGCGGCGGTCGCGCTGCGCCGCCGCCGGCCGTTCCCGATGCTCGCCCTCGTCTGCGCCGCCGCCGTGCTCCATCTGGCCGGGTCCGTGCCGCTCACCATCGTGGATCTGAGCGTGCCGATCCTGCTCTACACGGTGGCCGCCCGGCACGGCTGGGCCTTGTCCCTGCTCGGGCTCTCCGGCGCGTTGGTCCTCGCCGTGGCGTCGAGCTCGTTCGCCGTCGGCAGGACCGAGCGGGTGCCGCCGCCCCCGCCGCCCCCGCTGCCCGCCCCCGTCGGCTTCGAGGCGCCCGCGGACGATTGGACCATCGCCTGGGACGATCTGCCGGGGATCGCGCTGCTGCTGATCGCCGCCTGGGCGATCGGGTCGGCGACGCGCAGCCGCCGGGCGTACGTGGCCGAGCAGCGCGCCCGCGCCGACGACCTGGAACGCGAACGGGGACAGCAGGCGGTGCTCGCGGTGACCGCCGAGCGCGGCCGGATCAGCAGGGAACTGCACGACGTCGTCGCCCACGGCCTGTCCGTGATGGTCGTCCAGGCCCAGGGCGGCGCGGCCGCGCTCGACAACCGGCCGGCGGACACGCGCGCGGCCCTCGACGCCATCATCCGGACCGGCCGCGAATCCCTCGCCGACATGCGCCGCGTCCTCGCCACGGTGGGCGACGTCGACGACGCCTGGCATCCCCAGCGCGGGCTGGGCGTGCTGCCCGGGCTGCTCGACGAGGTACGGGCGGCGGGCACCCCGGTCCGGCTGAGCGTCGACGGGACGCCGGTCACGCTGCCGTCCGCCGTGGACCTGGCGGCGTACCGGATCGTGCAGGAGGCGCTCACCAACGTCCGCAAACACGCGGGCGGCGGGGCGCGGGCGGAGGTCGTCATCACGTACGCCGCCGGGGGCATCGTGATCGAGGTCAGCGACGACGGCGCCGGCTGCCGGCCGGGCGACGGGCGCGGCCAAGGCCTGCGCGGGATGCGGGAACGCGTCCGCGTGCTGGGCGGCCGGCTCGACGCCGGCCCGTCGGCGGGCGCCGGCTTCGTGGTCCGCGCCAGGCTGCCGCTGCCGGAGGTCCGCCCATGATCAGCGTCGTCCTGGCCGACGACCAGGCCCTGGTGCGCACCGGCTTCCGCATGATCCTCGAGAACGCCCCCGACATGCACGTGGCCGCCGAGGCCGGAGACGGCGCCGAGGCCGCCCGGATCGCCCGCGAGCTGTCCCCGGACGTCGTCCTGATGGACGTCCGCATGCCCGGCACCGACGGCGTCGAGGCAACCCGCCGCATCTGCGCGTCCGCCACCCCCACCCGGGTGCTCATCCTGACCACCTTCGACCTCGACGAGTACGTGTACGCGGCGCTGCAGGCGGGAGCCAGCGGCTTCCTCCTCAAGGACACCCTCGCCCCGGACCTCCTGTCGGCGATCCGCATGGTCGCCCGAGGCGACGCGGTCGTGGCCCCGGCCGTGACCCGCCGCCTCCTGGACCGCTACGTCGCCCCGGCCGCCGCGCCCGCCGCCGGCCCCGGCCCGGACCCCCTGACCGACCGGGAACGGGAGGTCCTCGGCCTGATCGCCCGCGGCCTGTCGAACGCGGAGATCGCCGCCCGCCTCCACCTCTCCGAAGGCACGGTCAAAACCCACGTGAGCCGGGTCCTGACCAAACTGGCCCTGCGCGACCGCGTCCAGGCCGTCGTCTACGCGTACGAAACCGGCCTCGTCCGCGCCGGCTCCTAGAGGTACGGGTCGCGGCCGGGGCTGCGGACGGCGTCGGCCGCGGACTCCGCGATCTCGGCGGCGGCGCCGTCGAGGACGTAGACGCGGGTGATCGCGTTGCCGCGCGGCTCCAGCAGGCCCGAGCGCGTCAGGGCCTGGATGTCGCGGATGGCCTGGCCCCGGCTGAGCCCCTCGTCGCGCTGGTAGGTGACACGCCGGACCTCGCCGACCGCGGCGGCGTAGAGGGCGGAGACCGTGCGCTCCGGAAGCCCTCGCTCGTCGGCCAGCCGTGCCAGGTCGTGCCACAGGTGCACGGTCCAGTCGGCGCGCCGCTGCACGCGCTGCGCCTGCCGGTGATGCGCCGTGAAGACGAACCTGAGCCAGGAGTGGGCGTCGCGCTCCGGCTGGAAGGTGCCCTGCTGGACGGTTCGGAGGGCTTCGTAGTACTGGACCGTGTTGACCTGCTCGCCCAGCCACTCCTCGATCGAGGAGAACTCGGGCGCCAGCTCTCCCGTGCGCGCCAGCACCAGCGCGTGCAGCGCCCGCGCTGTCCGGCCGTTGCCGTCCCGCCACGGATGGATGCCGACGAGGTTGAGGTGGGCCATCGCCGCGCGGGCGTAGGGCGGGCAGTCGAGGTCTCCGCCACGCAGCCACTCGACCAGTTCGCCCATGAGCCCGGGGACCGCATCGGCGTCCGGCCCGGTGTACGCGGGCTCAAGGGGGTCGGCGCTGGTCACGTAGACGCCGCCGGCGCGGTAGCGTCCCGGCCACTTCGCGGGCTGATACTTCGTGATCATGAAGTGCAGCGTGGACAGCAGCGTTTCCGAGTAGTCGAAGAAGGGCATCGCCGGCGTCTGTTGCACGTAGGTCATCGCATCGCGATAGCCCGTGACTGCTTGCTGCGTCTCCTCGCCGGCCGCAGCGGACAGGGGAGCGTGCTCGACCAGGGCGCGAGCGTCCGAGTTGCTGATCGTGATGTTCTCGATGGTGTTCGAGCCCTGGATCGCCGCCGCGAACAGGCTGCGGCGCAGCTGGATCTCCCATCGGGGCTTCCTGCGGAGAAGCGCCGCCAGTTCGTCGCGCATCTCGTCCAGCTCGGCGAGGACTCGGTGGTCGGTGTCATCCAGCGGCGGGGTTGCGACGAGCACGCGCGGACGCTAGCGCTCCCGTGGCGGGGCAGTTGCCGAGACCCGGCGCGCGGTGGCGAGGAAGCGGCGCTCCCCGTCCTCGTACGCGGTCAGGGTCCAGCCGGTCGCGGCGGTGAGCGCGCGCAGGGGCCCCTCGGCCAGCGGCTCGCCGGGGCGCAGCGCGTGGCCGTGGCGGGCGGCGAGGGCGGCCCGGCCGATGGGGTGGAAGAGGATCAGCGTGCCGCCGGCGCGGGTCACGCGGGCGAGCTCGGCGAGGCCGGCGGCCGGGTCGGGCAGGTGGTTGACGAGGCCGGCGGCGAAGATGACGTCGGCCGTGGCGGTGGGCAGCGGCAGCTGGCTCGCGTCGGCCAGTGCCAGCAGGGCCCGGGCGGCGGTGGCGCGGGTGGCGGCGACGGCGAGCATCTCCGGGGTGATGTCGAGGCCGAGGACCGTGCCGGTGGGGCCGACGGCGTCGCGCAGGACGGGGAGGGCCCGGCCGGTGCCGCAGCCGACGTCGATCGCGGTGCCGCCCGGCGGGGGTGGGGCCGTGGCGATCGCGGCGGTGTAGGCGGGCAGGTCGTCGCCGAACCTGCTGTCCCAGCGGGCGGCGCGCTCGGCGAAGAACGCCTGGGTCTCGGTGCGGTCCCTCATCCCGTCATCATGCATCCCCGCGTTTATCCGGCGCTTATGTCGCCGTCCGTACGGTCCCCGCCCATGACCGTCCTCCTCGAGCGTGCCCCCGGCCGGGCTGTCCCCGCCGCGCCGGAACCCAAGAAGACGCACCTGGTCGCCTTCACGGCGTACCTGGCGCTCGGTGTCGTCGTCATGTGGCGCTTCCTCGAGGCGCCGGGGGAGCGGGTCTCCTCGCACCTGCCCGCGGACCACACGTGGTTCGAGTGGCTGCTCGCGCACGGCGCCCACGTGCTCCTGCACGGCGGCAACCCGCTGTTCTCGGCGACGCAGAACACCCCGTACGGCGTCAACATGATGGCCAACACGTCGGTGCTCGGGGTGACGCTGCCGCTCGCGCCGCTGACGTGGCTCGCGGGGCCCCGGGTGACGTACGTCGTCTGGCTGATCCTGGCGACGGCCGGCACCGCCGCGACGACCTACTGGGTCCTGCAGCGCCATGTCGTGCGCTCCCGCGTGGCGGCCTTCGCGGGCGGCGCGCTGGCCGGTTTCGCGCCGGGCGTGATCCACCACGCGAACGGCCAGCCCAACTTCGTGTCGAACTTCGTGCTCCCGCTGATCGTGGCGGCGGTCTTCCGGCTCGGCGCGACCACGAGGTGGGTCCGCGACGGCGCGATCCTGGGCCTGCTGGTGACCTGGCAGCTCTTCATCAACGAGGAGCTGCTGCTGGTCACCGCGCTGGCCTGCGGGCTGGGCACGCTGCTGCGCCCCCGGAACGCCCTGACCAAGCTCAAGCCGCTGGGCGTCACCGCGCTCGTGGCGGGCGCGCTGTGCGCCTATCCGATCTGGTTCCAGTTCCACGGGCCGCAGACCTTCATCGGGATGCCCGCCTTCACCACGTGGGGCGAGGACCCCGTCACCTATTTGACCTTCCCGCGGGACAGCCTGGCCGGCAGCCCGGCGGGGGAGGCCGCGCAGGGCGGCATCGAGCAGAACAGCTGGTACGGCTGGCCGCTCACCCTCCTCCTGATCGTCCTTGTCGCCGTGCTCTGGCGCCGATCCGTCGCCGCGCGGGTGGCGGGCTGCGTGGCCGTGATCTTCGCGGTGCTCTCGGCCGGCCCGGTGGTGCGCATCGCCGGCGAGAACACCGGGCACCGGGGGCTGCTGGCGCACCTGCCCGAGCACCTGCCCGTGTTCAACCTCATGATGCCGAGCAGGCTCACGTACGCGGTGACCGGCGCCGCCGTCCTCCTCGTCGCCCTCGCCTGGGACCGGCTCAAGCCGTCCCGTGTCTTCGTCGCGGCCGCGCTGCTCCCGCTGCTGCCGACGCCGTTGCCGGCCATGCCCGAGCGGCCCGCGCCGGCCTTCGTCACCAGCGGCGCCTGGCGCGAGTACGTCCAGCCGGGCGGCACCCTCGTCCCGGTGCCGCTGCCGAGCAACTGGCTCGGCCGCGACAGCCTCGGCTGGAGTGCGCAGGCGCGGCAGGAGTTCACCGTGCCGGAGGGCTACTTCCTGGGACCCGGCCCGGACGGCAAGGGTCAGATGGGCACCACGCACCCGAGCCGCCTGACCCAGCTGGTGACCGGGGTGCAGATGTCCGGGAAGACGCCGGAGCTGACCGCGAAGGACAAGGCCGCCGTACGCGCGGATGTCGCGAACTGGCACGGCGAAGCCCTCGCCATGCGCGCCGACCAGTCCAACGCCGGGCTGCGCTACCTGATCGCCCAGGTCTACGGCGATCCGGTCACCGTCCGTGACGCGTGGGTCTGGCAACCATGACCTCACAGGTTCTTCATAGCGATCATGGCAGCATGGCGCCCGTGCGAGTACTGGTGGCGGACGACGAGGAACTGCTGGCCGACATGATCGCCGTCGGGTTGCGGCGCGAGGCGATGGCGGTCGACGTCGCGTACGACGGGGCACAGGCCCTGGAGAAGATCACCGTCAACCGGTACGACGTCGCGGTGCTCGACCGGGACATGCCGGGCGGGTCGGGGGACGACGTGTGCCGGCACGTCGCCCGTACGGGCGGGGGCACCCGGGTCCTGCTCCTGACCGCCGCCGCCGGCATCTACGACCGCGTCGAGGGGCTCGGCCTCGGGGCCGACGACTATCTGACCAAGCCGTTCGCGTTCGCCGAGCTGGTGGCCCGGGTGCAGGCCCTGGCCCGGCGTACGGCGCCCGCGCTCCCGCCCGTCCTCGAGCGCGACGGCATCGTGGTCGACGTTGCCACCCGCACGGCGACCCGAGACGGGCGCCCGCTCGCGCTGACCGTCAAGGAGTTCGGGGTGCTGCACGCGCTGATGCGGGCCCAAGGCCAGGCCGTCACCACCGAGGACCTGCTCGAACAGGTCTGGGACGAGCACACCGACCCGTTCAGCAACGTGGTCCGCGTGACCGTCTCCACCCTGCGCCGCAAGCTGGGCGACCCGCCGGTCGTGCGGACCGTCCCGCGCGCCGGCTACCGCATCGGCCTGTCCTGATGGGCCTGCGCCTCCGCCTGCTCGTCGCCGCCGTGGCCACGGTGACGCTGGTGCACGTCCTGCAGTTCCTCTACAGCCGGCTCGGCTGGTCCTGGCTCTACTACTATCCCTGCGTCGCCGACGTCGACGGCCTGCCCTGCCGGATCACCCGGAAGGTCCCCATCTTCGACCTCGCCGGGTACGCGATCATCCTCGCGGTGTCGCTGCTCGTGCTCGTGCCGCTGGGCTGGTGGGTCCTGGCCCCGATCCGCCGCCTGGTGCCGGTGGTCGACCAGCTGGGACCCCAGAACCTCGGCTATCGCGTACGCCCCGGGCGGCGCGGCCGGGCCGAGGACAAGCGCCTCGGCCGGGCCCTCGACGCGATGATGGACCGGATCGCGTCGGGCTACGAGGGCCAGCGCGCCTTCGCGGCCAACGCCTCGCACGAGCTGCGCACGCCCCTCGCCCTGCAGCGCACGCTGATCGAGGTCGGCATGGCCGAGCAGCTCACCCCCGAGCAGTCCGCCCTGCTCACGAGCCAGCTCCTGGCCACCAACACCCGCAACGAGCGGCTCATCGAGGGCCTCCTGGTGCTCGCCCAGGCCGACCAGGGGCTGGCCGCCCGGAACCCCCAGGACCTCGACCGCATCACCCGGGACGTCATCGACGCCAACGCCGCCTTCGCCGACGCCAACGACGTCAAGGTCAGCACCGCCGTCTACCCCTGCCGCGTCCCCGGCGACGGCATCCTCCTCGAGCGCCTGGTCCGCAACCTGGTCCACAACGCCACCAAGTACAACCACCCCGGCGGCACGGTCCGCGTCACCGTCGACGGCCTGCTCATCGTCGAGAACACCGGCCCGCTCGTCCCGCCCGAGGACGTCGCCCGCCTCTTCGAGCCCTTCACCCGCCTCGCCGCCACCCGCATCGACCACAGCGGCGGCAGCGGCCTCGGCCTGGCCATCGCCCGCTCGATCGTCCAGGCCCACGACGGGACGATCACCGCCGACCCCCTCGAGGGCGGCGGCCTGCGCTTCACCGTCCGCTTCCCGGCCGCCTGACCGGCCGCACAAGGCGACGGGCCCAGAACTGCTGGAGCCCCAGCGGGCGAGCAGCACCGCGGACACAGCGACGCGGATGACATCGATTGGCTCCTATGTTCGGTGCGGGATTGGCTCTTCAGGTGGCCGGGGATCGCCTCTACGGTCGGTCGCAGGAACGTCGATCCTGATGAGGGGAACATCATGATGCGTCACCTGATGCGCGCCGCCACGGTCGCCGCGACCACGGCAGCAGTCGTCACCGCAACCGCCGTCTCGGCCCTGGCGGCGCCGTCCACCGCCGCCACGGACTCCTCGTTCGATGTGTGTGGAGCCACGTGCCTGGGCGAGACGTGGGGGTCCATCACCTGGTACAACCGGACGGCGTACGTGAACGGCTATGTCTGGGACAGCGGCGCGGGCAGCGCGACCGCCCTGTTCGAGGCGTTCGCCGGCGACACGAAGATCGACACGGAGACGCGGACCGCCAACGACGAGAGCGACCTCGGCACCCTCCGGGCGTTCGACTTCACCATCGGCGATCCCGACCTCGTCGGCGGGATCAACCGGATCCGGGTGACCGTGTGCCGGAACTACCAGACGTCCAGCCAGCTCTGCGGCGACCCCGAACACTTCTATCGCTGATCAGCCCCGCACCGCCGACGCGGTCAGGCGGCCGTCACGGTGGCCGGTCAGCAGCCAGGGGCCGGCGCCCGGGTCGACGGTCGTGACGGCCGAGGGATGGTCGGGCAGCCCCGGCAGCGTCCCGTGCCACGCGGCGGTCGCCTGGTCGTGCCGGTCCACGCGGCCGTCGCGGGTGCAGGTGAAGGCCAGGCCACCCGCGACGACCGCGCTCTGCACGGCACCCGCTCCGGGCGCGGACCACTGCGCCACCACGCCCTTGCCCGGGGAGATCTCCTTCAGGCCGTGCTCGCCCGCCAGGAAGACCTTCCCCGCGTACGCCCACAGCCGCTCGACGTAACCGTCCTGCTCGTGCCGCCGGCGGACGCCCCCGCGCGCGCCGGTGACCAGGAGCTCGCCGCGGTGGCCGGCCAGCAGGTGACCGCCCCCGGGCAGGTAGGCCGCCGCCCGCACCGGACCGCCGCCCACCCCGAGCACGGCGCCCGTGGCCGCGTTCACTTCCAGGGCGCCCGCGTCGGTGGCCAGGAGCAACCGGTTGCCGCCCGGGTCGGCGACGATCGTGTGCGGGGCCGCGGGCAGCCACGTCGCCCAGCAGCGGCGGCCGTCGGCGTCCAAGCGGAAGGCTCGCCCGTCGGCGGTGGTGCCGACCACGCCGCCCGGGACGGCGGCGACGTGGCGGGTGGCGCCGAAGCCCGTGCCGTGATGGTCCTCGACCGTCAGGGTCCAGGCCAGGTCGCGGCCCAGGCGCACGCGGCCCACGCCCGCGTCGGTGGCCACGTAGGCGACGGCCGGGTCGTCGACGGCGGCCTGCACGTCCCAGATCGTGCGGAAGTCCAGCTGGGTGGCGACCGGGGCGGCGGCGGAGAGGGGCGGTGTGGGGACCGGGACGCGGGGGCCGTCGTCGACGATCGACAGCACCGAGCCGGTCCGGGGGTCGACCGTGGCGTGGCACATCCAGGTGCCGCGGACGAAGCGGACCATGATCGTGCCGCGGCCGCGGGCGGTCTCCGTGCGTGCCTCGATCAGGCGACCGCCGCCGGCCTCGCGGAACACCTGCTCGACCGCGCGGGCCGTGCCGATCGGTGCCGACGCGCGTTGCGCTGCTCCCGGCATGTCTGCCTCCACTCGACCGCCCGGTCGGGGGATCAGCCTCCGCCCCGGGAAAGCGCCCCCGACTCCTCCGTACTCAGTACTAGATGCCCGCAAGCCCGCGAACGTCGCCGTTCGCGGCGGACTGTGTCCGGACCGGGCCGTTGTCTGCCCCTGCGTACCCGCCGGGCTACGATTCTCCGCGTGCGAAAGGTGACCCGGCGTTCCGCGTTGTGGCGGGCCGACCTCGACGGCGGGATCTGCGCGGCCCCCGAGGAGTGCGCCGGGGCGCTGGCGGACCGGGCGGACGTCACTCTCGCGCTCGAGCACCGGCTGTACGGGCGGGCGGCCGCGAAGCGGGTCTTCGCGACGACCCTGCGGCAGGACGTCGAGTGGCAGTTCGACGGCATCGCGTGGCCCGAGGACGTGCAGGTCGGCGTGCTGGTCACCGTCACGTGGCCGGGCGGGGCGGGCGCCGACGTGCAGGTGCGGACCACGCCGCTCGACGAGCCGGTGCGGGTCGACGGCGTCCCCTACTACCACGAGTACGACCCGAAGGTGGTCACCCGCGAGTTCGCCGACGCGGGGTCCAACCGGGGCAAGGTGCTGGCGGCCGTACGCAGGCTGGGCCGGGTTTTCTCCGACGGCAGTGCCGTGCTCGCCGAGGACGGCCTGGGCACCCGCGCCGGGCTGGGTCGCGGCGCCAAGGGGACGTTCCTGCTCACCAACGCCGTCGACCAGCTGCTCCGCGAGGGCTATCTGACCCGCGTGACCGGCAGCGTCGACAAGGCGGGCTACCCGTCCTATCCGGCGGTCGAGGGGCAGAAGCCGGCCGAGATGCTGTTCTACGCCCCGCTGGTCGAGGAGGCGGAGCTCTGGGACGACGAGGACGCCTCGGGCCGGCGCGAGCACTGGGTCAACGGCTTCGTGCGCAAGCTGCCGCCCGGCGCCCACCCGTCGGAGCGGCAGCTGTCGCTGGCGGACGAGCAGGTCGGGCCGCTGGAGCCGGGCTTCACGTACGTGCAGAAGCACCACCGCGCCGGTTGATCACACCTCGATCCGCGACCCCATGATCACCGTACGGTCGCGGGGCAGGCCGAAGTAGTCGGCGGCGTCGGCCGTGGCGTGCGACGTGGCGATGAAGAGGCGCTTGCGCCAGGGGGCCATCGTGCGCGCCGGACCCGCGTGCAGCTCGATCTTCGACAGGAAGTAGGACGCCTGGTCGAGGTCGAGCTGCCCCTCGGTGGTCTCGGGGTCGAGCATGGCCAGCGCGCCCGGCACGTCCGGCGTCTCCACGTAGCCGTAGCGCACCACGACGTGGAAGATGCCGTCGTGGGCGTACCCGAGGTCGTCGATGACGATCCGCTCGTCCTCCGGCACCCGCGGCACCGGCTCGGTCTCCAGCGACATGATGATGACGTGCTCGTGGCGCACGTGGTTGTGCTCGACGTTCGCCCGCATGGCCAGCGGCGCGGTCACCTTGCCGCGGTTGAGGAAGACGGCCGTGCCCGGCACCTGCCGCGTCACCGAGGTCCCGGTGCGGATCTCGTCGATGAAGCCGAGCAGCGGCCCCTCGAGGCGCTCGCGCTCGTCGGTCACGATCCGGCGCCCGCGCTTCCAGGTCGTCATCAGGGTGAAGGCGGTGAGCGCGATCGCCAGCGGCAGCCACGCCCCGTGCACCAGCTTGGTGAGGTTGGCGGCCACGAAGAGCAGGTCGACCAGGAGTAGCACGCCGGCGCCGGTGCCGATCAGCCACCGCGGCGTGCCCCACTGGCGGCGGGCCATGTAGAGCGACAGCAGGGTGGTGATGGTGATGGTCCCGGTGGCGGCCATCCCGTACGCGTACGCCAGCGCGGCCGAGCTGCGGAAGGCGAACACCAGCGTGAGGACCGAGACCATCAGGAGCCAGTTGATCCACGGTACGTAGATCTGGCCGATCGACGACTCGGAGGTGTGCGCCAGGCGCAGCCGCGGCAGGTAGCCGAGCTGCCCGGCCTGCGACGCCACCGAGAAGGCGCCGGTGATCACGGCCTGGGAGGCGATGACCGTGGCGGCGGTCGCCAGCAGCACCAGCGGCAGCCGCGCCCAGCCCGGCGCCAGCAGGAAGAACGGGCTGCTGATGCTGGCGTGGTCGGCGATGATCAGCGCACCCTGGCCGAGGTAGCTCAGCGTCAGGGCGGGCAGCACCAGGAACAGCCAGCCACGCGAGATGGCCCGGCGGCCGAAGTGGCCCATGTCCGCGTAGAGCGCCTCGGCGCCGGTCACGGCGAGCACGATCGCGGCCAGCGCGAAGAAGGCGATGCCGAAGTGCCCGGCCAGGAATCCGATGGCGTACGTGGGGGAGAGCGCCTCCAGGATCGCCGGGTGCCGCACGACCCCCCTGACCCCGAGCGCGCCGATGACGACGAACCAGGTGATCATCACGGGCCCGAAGACCCGCCCGACCGCGGCCGTCCCGTGCCGCTGCACGGAGAACAGCGCCACGATGATGACCGCCGTGATCGGCACCACCCACGAGGCGAAGGACGGCTCGACCACCTCGACGCCCTCCACCGCCGACAGCACGGAGATCGCCGGCGTGATCATGCTGTCGCCGAAGAACAGCGACGCCCCGAAGATGCCGAGCAGCGCCAGCAGCAGCGCCGTCTTGCGCCCCGCCGCGGAGGCCCGCCGGCGCAGCAACGCGATGAGCGCCATGATGCCGCCCTCGCCGTCGTTGTCGATCCGCATCGCCAGCAGCACGTACGACACCGTCACGATGATCATCACCGACCAGAAGATCAGCGACACCACGCCGTACACGTTGGCCGTGCTGACCGGCACCGGGTGCGGGTCGTCGGGGTCGAACACGGTCTGCAGGCTGTAGATCGGGCTGGTGCCGATGTCCCCGAACACCACCCCCAGCGCCCCGACCACCACGGCCAGGCGCACCCGGTCGCGCCCGCGCCCCGCCGTCCGTTGCTCCTCGGCCACGGTGGATCCCCCCGACTTGATCAATACGCTCGGGCGCGACCCTACCCCCGGGAGCTCCGCCCGGCGCGGCGAACCGCCTGTCGAGGTGCCCGGTGCGGGCGGTAGGTTGGCGCCGTGGACAGGCTGCCGGACGTGCGCTTCGCCCGGACCGAGGACGGCGTGACCCTGGCCTACCAGGTCTTCGGGCAGGGGCCGCCGCTGGTCTGGATGCCGTCCCTGAGCAACATCGTCGCGCAGTGGCGGGTCCCGGCCCTGCGCGCCGCCTACACCGAGCTGGCCCGCCACCTCACCGTCGTGCTCTACGACGGGCGGGGGACGGGCGGCTCCGACCGGCGGATCGACCTCGGGGACCTGGGCCTCGAGGCACACCTGCGCGACCTCCGGGCGGTGCTGGGCGCGGCGGGCCTGACCCGGGTGTCGCTGCTCGGCTACTACCACGCCATGGCGACGGCCCTCGCGTTCGCGGCCCGCCGGCCCGCGGCGGTCGAGCGGCTCGTGCTCTTCGGCGGGGCCCCGCGGATGCGCGAGGCGATGACCCCGGCGCAGACCCAGGCGCTGCTGTCCCTGGTCGACCAGGACTGGAACCTCTTCGCCGACGCGGCCGCCACGGCGTGGCTCGGCTGGGACGCGGCTCCCTCCCACCGCTTCATCGCCGAGGCGTTCCGGACGGCCAGCAGCGCGCCCGTGGCGAAGGCCTGGTTCGAGGCGGCGCGGCGCATCGACGTCACGCCGGAGCTGCCGCACGTACGGGCGCCTGCCCTGGTCCTGCACCGCCAGAGCGAGGCGCAGATCCCCGTCGAGGTGGCCCGGCGCCTCGCGGACGACCTGCCGGACGCGCGCCTCGTCGAGCTGCCCGGCTCGACGCCGACGCTGTTCATCGAGGACACGGCCGCCGACGTGCGGCTCGTGACGGAGTTCGTGACCGGCCGCCCGCTCGCCGCCGGCCCGGGCCGGGCCGGCCTCACACCACGCGAGCAGCAGGTGCTGACGCTGCTCGCGGCGGGCGACTCGAACAAGGAGATCGCCCGCCGGCTGGGCATCGCGGTCCACACCGTGGAACGTCACCTGGCGGCGATCTACCGCAAGACCGGCGCCCGGGGCCGGGTGGACGCCGCGCGCCTGACGGAGATCCGGCACGGGCACTGACGGATCTCCGGGACGCGGCGGCGGCCTCGGCCCGGCCACGATGAGACACATGAACGCCTTCGTCCGCGCCACCACGCCCGCCGTCCGCGCCTTCGCCGGCCGCCGCTGGTTCCCCGCCTACGCCGTCGTCCACCACCGCGGCCGCGTCACCGGCCGCGCGCTTGCCGTGCCGGTCGTCGTCATGGCCCGCGACGACACCTTCGTGATCAACCTGCCGTGGGGCGCCCGGACCAACTGGGTCCGCAACGTCCTCGCCGCCGGCCGGGCCACCGTCCGCTGGAAAGGCGCCGACCACCCCGTCACCGACCCCCGCATCATCGATGCCGCGGCGGCCCGCCCCTACTACTCCCGGCTCAGCTGGGCGGTCGCGCGTGCCCTCTTCCCTGCCGAGGACTGGCTCCGGCTGCGCCGCGCCTGACGGTCACTCTCCCGTACGGTGCCGGCCCTCCAGCATGTCGTCCAGCGGCAGGGGCGCGGACCGCTGCGCCGCGGCGGTCGTGGTGACGCCGGCCCAGCGCTTGAGCATGGCCGTCGCGGCGGCGTTGTCGGCGGGGGACAGGCGGGCGATGTTCGCGCCGTGGTTGGCGCCCGGGGCGACGTAGCGGGCGGAGTCGCGCGGGCTCGGGGTGAACCGCTCGGCGCCCCACGGGTCGTTCTCGCCGTAGATGAAGAGCATGCGCTGCGCGGCCGTACGCACCCACAGGTCGACGTCGACCATCGGCACCGGGTGGTGGGGCCGCCGCAGCTCGGCGGGGAGCGAGGCGTTGGCGGTGTAGAGGCCCGGGTAGTGGCGCAGGCCCCGCAGGTGCTCGAACTTCAGGCTGGGCCAGCCGAGCTGCGACGCCGCCTGGAAGTAGTACGGGAAGTAGTACTCCAGCGACTGGTCGGTGTAGAAGCTCCAGCCGGCCACGCCGTCGATCCAGGCGTACAGTTCGTCGTCGGTCGCCGTGGTGGCGGGCACCGACGCGCAGTCCGCGAGAGTCGAGTACTGCCAGAAGGCCCACACCGTGTCGAGGACGGTCATCTCGAAGGAACGGTCGGCCGTGCCCAGCGTGTTCGTGAACGTCCAGCCCTGCTCGGCCGCGGCGGCGGCCACCCGGGGCACGAGCCGGTCGCGCCGCTTGAGCGCCTCGCGCTGGACGTTGTCGAGCGCGGTGCGGCAGGCGGGCGTACCCACGGTGTCGAAGAATGTGTCGTAGGCCGAGTCCGCGGGGTTGATCACGTCGTCGGGCGCGACGTAGGCCACGACGCCGTCGACGTCGCCCGGGTAGAAGCGGCGGTGGTAGACCGAGGTCATCCCGCCCTTGCTCGCGCCGGTCTGAATCCACTTCGCGGCGTAGATGCCCTTGAACGCGGTCACGATCCGGTGCTCGTCGGTCGCCTCCTGCCAGATGGTCAGGTCCGACCAGTCCGCCGGCTCGGGGCGCGACGGCGTGAAGAAGCGGTGCTCGACCGAGATCTGGTTGGCCCCGAGGAT
The DNA here is from genome assembly GCF_030757795.1 of Actinoplanes oryzae. Taxonomy (GTDB): domain Bacteria; phylum Actinomycetota; class Actinomycetes; order Mycobacteriales; family Micromonosporaceae; genus Actinoplanes. The sequence goes on along the minus strand of NZ_JAUQWH010000034.1, from coordinate 47,451 downwards.
CGCCGTCGGCTCGGTCTGTGCCGGCCGCGGACTGGCCGCCAGCCCGTACCCGCTGGTGGCGAGCACGACCGGCGCGTCGCTGGACCGGTGCAGCAGGGTGAGCCGCTGCTCATAGCTGCCCTGCCGCGGGTGCTTGTGGTCGGCCGGCTGCCGGTAGGTGAGCACGAAGAACCGGTAGCCGCTCCCCGGCGTCTCCGACACGACGGTCAGGCCGGGAATCGCGTGCAACTGGTCGAGCAGCGGATCGTCGACGGCGGCGCGCGCCGGCGCCGCGGGGGAGACAATGACCAGCAGGGACGCGAGGGCGGCCACGACGCGACTCTTCACGCCGTCACCATATCGACTCCCGGCGATTCCCGGCGGGAAAAACCCGGCGGGTTTCCGGTGTCGCGGCGGCGTTCGCCGGTGGTAGCCGCTTCGCGGAGCGCCGATGCTGGGCGGCATGATCGAAACTGAAGTGGTCGTCGTCGGCGCCGGCGTCGCCGGACTCACCGTCGGCAATCTCCTGCGGCGCAACGGGATCGGGTGCGTCGTCCTGGAGCGCCGCAGCCGCGAGCACGTCGAAGCGCGCCAGCGGGCCGGCACGCTCGACACCCGGGGCGTGCGGCTGTTCCGGGAGTGGGGACTGGCCGAGATTCTGGAGGACGGCCCGACTCCCGAGGTGGAGGGCGGCTTCTTCCTCGACGGCCGGGCGATGCCGATCGAGGCCGGCGGGGACGACGACGAGAGCATGTTCATCCCCCAGCAGCTCCTCGTCCGCCGGCTCGCCGCCATCTTCCTGCGCGAGGGCGGCGACATCCGCTACGAGGTGGACGTCGCGCTCGACGACGTCGTCGGCCCGAATCCGGTCGTGCGCTTCCGGGACTCGGGAGGGGCGGGCGACGTCATCCGCTGCGACTACGTCGCCGGCTGCGACGGCGATCGCGGCGTCAGCCGGGCGGCGATTCCCGCCGGCGTGCTCACGCGGTACGCGCACGAGTTCCCGTACTCGTGGCTGAGCGTGCTGGCGGCTGTGCCCGGCACGATCTCCGGCATGGCGATCCACAGCCGGGGTCTGGCCGGTCTCATTCCCCGGGGCGCCGACAACAGCCGCATCTATCTGCAGTGCTCGCGCGACGACACGATCGCGGCGTGGCCCGGCGACCGGATCTGGGACGAACTGGAAAGCCGCTTCGGCCGGTCCCTGGGCCGGGGCGAGATCCTCAGCAGGGAGGTGGTCGCCCTGCGCAGCGTCGTTTACGAACCCATGCAGCACGGCCGGCTCCATCTGCTGGGCGACGCCGCGCACATCGTCCCGCCGATGAGTGCCAAGGGCATTCACCTGGCTCTCTTCGATGCGGAGACGTTCGCCAGGGCGGTCATCGCGCGGCTTCGGGACGACGATCCGAGCCTGCTCGACGCCTATTCCGAGACGTGCCTGCACCACGTCTGGAACTATCAGGCCTTCGCCGCCTGGATCACCGGCGTCATGCACGACGCCGGCGACCCGTCCTTCGAGGGCGAGTTCCGCAAGCGGGTGGCACGGGCGGAGTTGCGCCGGCAGTTCGAGTCGGCGGCGGCCGGCCGCGTCTTCGGCGAACTCACCTCGGGTGTCGCCTGAGCTCGGTCTGATACCGGCCCGGGGTCTGGCCGACAACCTCGGTGAAGGCCTCGATGAAGCTGGTCGGGTTGGACCAGCCGCAGGCGAGGGCGGTGTCGGTGACCGAGCGGCCGGCGCTGAGGTGGATCAGGCCGTGGTGCAGGCGCAGCACCGTGCGCCAGCGGTGGAAGCTCATGCCGAGCTCGGCGTGGAACAACCGGCTGAGGGTACGTTCGCTCGCCCCCGCGGCCCGGCCCAGCTCGCCCAGGGTCGCGTTGTCGCCGGGATCGGCGTGCAGCCGGTCGGTGACGGCGCGCAGCCGGTCGTCGCGGGGCTCGGGCAGGTGCAGCGACTGATCGTCCGTCTCGGCCAGCTCGTCGACGGCGACCGCGCGCAGCCGGTCGTGGGCGCCGGGGCGGGTCTCCGGCCGGCCGGTCAGCGTCAGCAGGATCTCGCGGAGCAGGGGGCTCACGGCGAACACGCGGGGGCGGGCCGCCAGCTCGCCGCCCAGGCCGGCGGGGATCGCGACGAGCCGGATGTCGGTCTCGCCGTAGCCGCGGTGTGCGTGCGGGAAACCCGGCGGCGTCCAGGTCACCCGGGTGGCGGGCGCCACCCAGGTGCCGCGCTCGGTCGTGGTGGCCAGGGCGCCGGTCGCCGCGTACACCAGCTGCCCCTGGGTGTGGTGGTGTGGCTCCATCCGGAAGCCGTGCGGCAGCCGTCCCGCGCCGCTCGGCACGGGGTCCAGCAGCCGGGCCGTCATGTCCGGCTCAGTTGGCCTCGGCCTTGCCGGCTCGCCAGTAGCCCATGAAGGCGACCGAGCGCCGGTCCACGCCGCACTCGGCCACGAGGTGGCGGCGCAGGGTGCGGATGACGGCGGCCTCGCCGGCGAGCCAGGCGTAGAAGGAGCCGGTGTCGGTGAGCGGCTCCGGGACCTCCCAGAGCATGTCGTGGTCGACGTCGATGTCCTCGAGCTCGCCGACCGGGCCCGCGGGGCGTTCGCCGAAGAAGCCGCGGGTCGCGCGGCGGACGGCGGGGATCAGCTTGTCGCCCTGGGCGGCGCCGTTGCGGGGCAGCCAGGTCACGCGTACGCCCGGAGGCGCCACCAGGTCGAGCATGTCGCCCGTCTCGGGGACCTCGAGCAGCGCCTCGCCCTTCGCGTCGGGGGCCAGGCGGGCCAGGATCGAGGCGATCGCCGGGACGGCCGTCTCGTCGCCGCCCAGCAGCAGGCAGCCGGTGTGCGCGGGCGGGCGGAAGTCGATGCCGCCGTGCTCGCCGGGGTGGTCGGCGTTGGGGCCCAGGACGCACATCTGCGAGCCGGGCGCCGCCGTCTCGGCCCAGGCGGAGGCCGGCCCGGTGGCGCCGTGCAGCACCATGTCGATGTCGATCTCACTGGCGGCGGGGCGCACGGCGCGGATCGTGTAGGTCCGGATCGGGTTGCGCAGCTCGTCGGGCAGGGAACGCCACTCGGTGTACCACTCCGGGCCGGTCGGCACGTGGGCGAGCCCGGCGCCGGGGAGCGGCGGGATCAGCTTGATGCGCTGGTCGTACCCGTTGTCGGCGAAGCGGTCGACGCCGGGGCCGGTGAGCGTCACCCGCAGGAAGCTCGGGCTGAGCCGCTGCACGCGCCGCACCTCGGTCATGAAGAACCGCCACGGCTGCGTGGCGACGCGTTCGACGGTCTGGGTCACGACGGTCCTCCGGGGGTGGCGGGTGCCAGGTGAGGCTAACCTAACATGCCACCCCGGGAGGCCGGCCCTCAGGCGGTGCCGAGGATCTCGTCGATCTGGCCCATGGCCAGGCGCATGCCCTCCTCCATGCCCATCTTCGCCAGCCGCTCGAGATGCTCGGCGTCGGTGAAGTGGGAGACCGTGGTCATCCGCGTCCCGGCGCCCGTGTCCTCGAAGGTGACGGCGACTTGGGTGATGCCCAGCTTGTCCGTCGGCTCGCCGTGCTGGTCGCCGAAGCCGTCCTCGAACTCCAGGCGGCGCGGCTCGTCGAGCGCGGTGATGCGCCACCAGCCGTGCGCCTTGGTGCCGTCCGGGCCGGTCATGTAGTAGCGCGACTCGCCGCCGACGGCGAAGTCGTGCCGGTCGAAGGTGGCCGGCCAGGTCGGCGGGCCCCACCAGCGCTCCAGCTGGCGCGGGTCCTGCCAGACCTGCCAGAGCCGCGCCGCCGGCGCCGGGAACTCGGCGACGAAGGTCATGGTCAGATTGTCGACGTCCTTGTGACTGGTGATCGTGGTCAACGCGCTCACTGTCCTTCCTGGAGGAGGTCTTCGATGCCTTGTACGCGGTGGCGCCACAGCTCCTCGTACGCGTCGAGGAGCCGGGCGGCCCGCCGCACCGCGGTCAGGTCGGCGCGCACGATCTGCTCCCGCCCCCGCCGCTGCTTGACGACCAGCGACGCGCGTTCGAGGACCGCGACGTGCTTCTGCACCGCGGCGAAACTCATCGGATAGCACCGGGCGAGCGCCGACACGGACTGCTCGGCGGTGATCACCCGGGTGAGGATGTCGCGGCGGGTCCCGTCCGCGAGGGCGTGGAACACCCGGTCCGCTTCCTCACCTGCAACCATGTGGTTGTACGTTAGTCGTGACCAGCGCCTTCCGCAAGCGCTACGCCCCGTTCGGCGTCGTCGTCCGCGCGGTGCCGCGCCGGTAGCGCCCCGGGGTCTCGCCGCGGGAGCGGGCGAAGGCGCGGCTGAAGGCGGGCACCGACTGGTAGCCCACGGCGGCCGCGACGACCTCGACGGGCTGGTCGGTGGTGCGCAGCCGGGCGGCGGCGAGATCCATGCGCCACTGCGTGAGATACGCGCCCGGGCTCTGCCCGATCGCCGCCGGGAACCGCCGCGACAGCGTCGCCCGGGACACCGCGATCGCCGAGGCCAGTGACGCCGTGGTCCACGCCCGGGCCGGCTCGGTGTGGATCCGCTCCATCGCCCGGCGCACGAGCGGGTCGCCGAACATGCCGAGCCACGTGCCCTGCCGCCCGGCCGCGGCGCCGGGCAGCCACGCGCGCAGCAGCTGGATCAGCATGATGTCGACGAGGCTGTTGAGCACGGCCGCCGTCGCGATCTGCGGGTCCGCCAGCTCCCGCCCGAGCATCCGGACCGTGTCGCCGAAGCCCGCGCCGCACAGCTCCGCCCGGATGTGCAGCAGTGGCGGCAGGGCGTCGAGCACCTGCGTGCGTACGGCATGGTCGCAGTCGTAGTGGATCGTCACGATCCGGGTGTGCGCCGGGCCCGATCCGGCCCGCACCGGCTCGCCCGTCTCCTGGGCGCGTGCCACCGCGCCGGCGTCGCACGGCCCCGCCGCGAGACCGGGGGCGCTGCCCAGCACGTGCGGGGTGCCGGCGGGCAGGAAGACGACGTCGCCCTCGCCCACGCGCAGCGGCTCGTGCCCGGGCACGGAGAGCCACGCGCTGCCCGTGGTGACCGCGTGCAGGGCCGCACCCGGGTAGTCGTCGACGGCGACGGCCCAGTCGCCGCCCGCCTCCAGCCGCGCACCCAGCGCACCCCGGACTCCCGACACGGTGAGCACGTCCGCGATCAGATCCACGGTGGCAGCGTACCTGAGGCAGACGGGTAGAAAGATGCGCCCGACGAGCATCGTCTGCCGCATCCTGCGAGCCCTACGGTGCTGACATGACCACGATGAAAGCCGTCGTCGCGACGGACTACGGGCCGCCCGAGCAGCTCACGATCGCCGAGCTGCCGGTGCCCCGGCCGGGCCCCGGCCAGCTCCAGGTGCGGGTCGCCGCCGCGTCGATCAACCCGCCGGACACGTACGCGATCACCGGCGCCTTCGGCCGGGTCCTGGAGTTCCCGTTCGTCCCCGGCACCGACCTCGCCGGCACGGTGACCGAGGCCGGGCCCGGCGTCACCGCCTACCGCCCCGGCGACGAGGTCTTCGGCCATGCCCTGCCCCGCTCCCTGCGCGCCGCGACCGCCGGAGTGGCCCGCCCGTCGCTGAGCACCGGCGCCCTGGCCGAGTACGTCGTCCTCGAGGCGGACACCCCGATGCTGGCCCACCGCCCGCCCTCGGTCCCCGCCGACCACGCAGCCGCCCTCGTCATCCCGGGCATGACCGCGCTCGTGCTCCGGGCCGTCGCCGCGCTCCAGCCGGGGGAGAAGGTCCTCGTCATCGGGGCCACCGGCGCGACGGGCCTGACCACGCTGCCGCTGCTCGCCGCGGCCAAGGCCGACATCACCGCCACGGCCGCCACCGAGGCCGGCGCGGACCTGCTGCGCGGCCTCGGCGCGGACCGGATCATCGGTCACGACCCGGACGGCTATCCGGGCGGCGTCGACGTCGTCCTCAACCTGGTCCTGCCGGCCGACCGGCTCCCCGTGGCGGCGCGCACGCTGCGCCCGGGCGGCCGCTTCGTCTCCATCGTCTTCCCGCCGCCGGAGCTCGCCCAGCTCGGCCGCGACGACGTGGAGCTGCACTTCGTCATGGACCTCGACGGGAAGCACGGCGGCATGGCCGGGGTCGCCGAGGGCGCGGCGTCCGGTGAGCTGGCGACGCCGATCGCCCGCCGCTACCGCCTCGACGAGGGCGTGCGGGCTGTCCTCGACCACGCCCGCCGCCATCCCCTGGGCAAGATCGTGGTCCTGCCGTAGTAGTGGGCCGCCCGGCTACCACGGCTGCGGTAGCCGGGCGGCCTCCCGCTGGACGACGCGGCGGGGGCGGTGCGGGCCCGAGGCTGTCAGCATGTCTTTGCTGTCCAGGATCAGCCTGGCCAACCGGAAACTGGTCGCCCTGATCGCCGTCCTCGTCGTCGCCCTCGGGGTGTACGCGACGGCCGCGCTCAAGCAGCAGCTGCTGCCCGACCTGTCCTTCCCGGCCGTCACCGTGGTGGCGCAGTATCCGGGCGCGTCGCCGGAGGTGGTGGAGCAGCAGGTCGCCGTCCCGCTCGAGGGCGCGGTCAAGGGCCTCGACGGCATCGAGTCGATGACCTCCACCTCCCAGCAGGGCTCCGCCACGGTGCTGCTGCAGTTCGACTTCGACGCCGACCTGGACGCCGCGGCCGACGACGTGTCCGCCGCGGTCGCGAAGGTGGCCGCCGCCCTGCCCTCCGGCGTCGACCCGCAGGTCCTCACCGGCAGCACCGGCGACCTGCCGACCATGGTGCTGGCCGTCACGGGGGCGGGCGACGGCGACCGGCTGCGCGACACGGTCGTTCCCGAGCTGGAGGCCGTCGACGGCGTCAACGAGGTGAGCCTCTCCGGCACGCGCGACCAGATCGTCACCGTCACGCCGAAGGAAAGCTCCGCGGTGCAGAGCCTCACCGCCGCCCTGCAGGCGCTCGGCGGCACCGCGTCCGCCGGGTCCATCACGAGCGACGGCAAGGACCTCAGCCTCGCGGTGGGCCGCCCGGTCACCTCCCTCGCGCAGGTCCAGAATCTCTGGATCGCCCCCGGCGTCCAGCTGAAGGACGTCGCCACCGCCAAGCTCACCGACGCCCCGGCGACCTCGATCACGCGGACGAACGGGAAGCCCAGCCTCGGCCTGTCGATCACCATGGACCACGGCGGCAGCGCGGCGTCCATCTCCGACGCCGTCCGGGCCAAGCTGCCGGAGCTGCAGCGCGACGGCCTGCAGCTGACCGTCGTCTCGGACAGCGGCCCGCAGGTCAAGGACTCGGTCGACGGCCTGCTCGAGGAGGGCCTGCTCGGCCTCGTGATGGCCGTCATCGTGATCCTGCTGTTCCTGCGCTCGGCCCGCTCGACGCTGGTCACGGCGGTGTCCATCCCGCTGTCGCTGCTGATCGCGCTCACCGTCGTGTGGACGCGGGACTACTCGCTCAACATCCTGACCCTGGGCGGCCTCACCATCGCGGTGGGCCGGGTCGTGGACGACTCCATCGTCGTGCTCGAGAACATCAAACGCCATCTCGGGTACGGCGAGGAGCGCGGCAAGGCGATCATCACCGCCGTCCGGGAGGTGGCCACCGCCGTCACGTCGTCCACGCTGACCACCGTCGCCGTGTTCCTGCCGATCGCCCTGGTCAGCGGGTTCGTCGGCGAGCTCTTCGGGCCGTTCTCGATCACGGTCACCGTGGCGATGATCGCGTCGCTGCTCGTGTCGCTGACCGTGGTGCCCGCCCTGGCGTACTGGTTCCTGCGGACGCCCAAGGATGCCGCCGGCGTGCCCCCGGAGGTCTACCGCGCGCGGGTGGAGGCGGAGGAGCGCCGCGGCCGGCTGCAACGGCTCTACCTGCCGGTCATCACGTGGTCGGTGCGCCGCCGCAAGACGGTCCTGGCGGTCGCCGCGCTGCTGCTCGTCGCCACGGCGGCCATGGCGACGCAGCTCAAGACCAGCTTCCTGGGCGACTCGGGACAGGAGAGCGTCAGCATGACCCAGACCCTGCCGGCCGGCTCGGACCTGGCGACCACGGACGCGGCGGCCGCACAGGTCGAGCAGGTGCTCGGCACGGTCGCCGGCGTCGAGTCGTACCAGGTGGTCATCGGCTCCTCGGGCGGCTTCCTCGGCGGCGGCGGAGGCGCGAACTCCGTGTCGTACACGGTGAATCTCGCCGAGGGCGCGGACGCCGCCGGCGTCGAGGACGCGATCGAGGCGAGGACGACCGGCCTCACCTTCAGCGCCGGCGACGCGGGCCTGGGCAGCAGCGACATCTCCGTGTCGGTGACCGCCGGCGACGACGACACGCTGCGCGCCGCCACCTCGCAGATCCAGCGGGCGCTGTCGCAGGTGCCCGAGGTCACGGCCGTCAGCAGCGACCTCACCGAGAGCTCCCCGCAGATCAGCATCGTGGCCAAGGGCGAGCAGGCAGCCGAGTACGGGCTCAGCGACATGACGATCGTCGGAGCCCTGCGCCAGGCGACGACCGGCACCACCGCCACGCAGGTCACCATCGACGGCACGAGCCACGACGTCGTCGTCCGCGCCGGCGCGGCCGCCCCGGACAGCCTGGCCCAGGTGAAGGCGTTGCTCCTGCCGACCGCGAAGGGCCCGGTCCGGCTGGACCAGGTCGCCACGGTCACCCAGGTGGACGGGCCCGTGCAGCGCACCCGCGCCGACGGTGAGCGGACGAACACGGTCACCGCCACGCCGGTCGGGGAGGACACGGGCGCTGCCGGCACGGCGGTGGCGGACAAGCTGGCGTCGCTGACTCTGCCGGCCGGGGCCGCGTACGAGACCGGGGGCGTCACCGCCGACCAGGACGAGGCGTTCTCGCAGCTCTTCCTCGCGATGGGCGCCGCGATCGCGCTGGTGTTCCTGATCCTGGTCGGCGTGTTCCGCCGGATCCGGCAGACGCTGATCCTGCTCGTGTCGATCCCGTTCGCCTTCGTCGGCGCGGTCGCGCTGCTGCTCGTGACGGGCACCCCGCTCGGCGTCGCGGCGCTCATCGGCATCCTCATGCTGATCGGCATCGTGGTCACCAACGCGATCGTGCTCATGGACCTGATCAACCAGTACCGCGAGCGCGGCGCGACCGTCGCCGAGGCGGTCGTCGAGGGCGGCCTGCGGCGGCTGCGCCCGATCCTCATGACCGCGCTGGCGACCGTCTTCGCGCTGCTGCCCATGGCGCTGGGCCTCACCGGGTCGGGCGGGTTCATCTCCCAGCCGCTCGCCGTCGTGGTCATCGGCGGGCTGGTCAGCTCGACGCTGCTGACGCTGGTGCTGATCCCGGTGCTCTACACGATGGTGGAGGGCCGCCGCCCGGCCCCGGCGGAGCCGGATCCGGTGCCGGAGCGCGAGCTGCAGCCCGTACCGTGATCAGCATGCGCAGACCGTGGCTGCTGGCCGTCGACGTCGCGGGCGCCCTGGCCCTGCTCGGCACGGGCATCGCAGCGGTCGTGGTCGCGCCCCGGCCGAACGACGCGCCCCTCCCGGTCGAGCTGCTCACCGTGATCCTCGCCGCCCTGCTGCTCGCGGGGCGGCGGTTCGCCCCGGTGCCGGCGCTGGTGACCGGGGTGGCGGTCGCGGCCGGCTGCCTGCTCGCCGGGTGGGTGACCGGGCTGCTGCTGTTCGTGATCCCGTTCCTGCTCTACCTGGCGGCGGCGACCGCGGCGGACCGGCGGACCGGCTGGACGTACGCGGGGGTGTGCACCGCCGTCCTGTACGCCGCCGCGCTGACCGGGCTGGACGGCGGCTGGCTGCACCCGCCGATGCTGCTCATCGCGGCGTGGACGGCGATGTCGGGCGGGTTCGGGGACGCGGCGCGCAGCCGGCGGGCGTACATCGCGGCGGTCGAGGAACGCGCCCGCCGGGCCGAGCAGACCCGCGAGGAGGAGGCCGAGCGACGCGTCATCCAGGAGCGCCTGCGCATCGCCCGCGAGCTGCACGACGTCGTCGCCCACCACATCGCCGTCATCAACATGCAGGCCGGCGGGGCGACCCGGGTGCTGGAGCGGCGGCCGGACCAGGCGCGCACCGCGCTGGCGTACATCGGGAAGGCCTGCGACACGGTGCTCAAGGAGCTGGCGTCGGTGGTGGGCGTGCTGCGCCAGTCCGACGACCCGGACGCCGCGACCGAGCCGGCGCCGGGGCTCGACCGGCTGCCGCGGCTGCTCGACGACGTGCGCGCCGCCGGGCTGCGGGTGGACTTCAGGCAGACCGGCGACGCGCGGGAGCTGCCCGCGATGGTGGACCTGGCCGCGTACCGGATCGTGCAGGAGGGCCTCACGAACGCCCACAAGTACGGCACCGGGCACGCGTCGCTGGTCGTCGGCTGGACCCCGGCCGGCCTCTCCGTGGACGTGCGGAACGAGATCGCGCCCGGGCGCCCGTCCGGCGCAGGGAACGGCCTGGTGGGCATGCGTGAGCGGGCCGCCGCCGCCGAGGGACAGCTCGTCGCCGCCCCGATCGGCGACTCCTTCGTCGTGCACGCCGACCTGCCCGTGGAGGACGTGTGACCATCCGTGTGCTGCTCGCCGACGACCAGGCCCTGATCCGGGCCGGGTACCGCATGATCCTGGAGTCCGAGCCCGGCATCGAGATCGTGGGCGAGGCCGTCGACGGGCGCGAGGCGGTCGACCAGGCCCGCACCGCCCGCGCCGACGTGGTGCTCATGGACATCCGCATGCCCGGCGTCGACGGCATCGAGGCCACCCGCCGCATCGCCGCCGACGACGACCTCGCCGGGGTGCGCGTGCTGGTGCTCACCACCTTCGAGGACGACGACAATGTCATGCTCGCGGTCCGCGCCGGCGCGAGCGGCTTCCTCGGCAAGGGCGCCGGCCCCGACGACCTCGTACGCGCGGTCCGCACCGTGGCGGCCGGCGACGCCATGCTGTCCCCGCGCGCCGCCCGCGGCCTGATGGACCACCTGCGCGCCCGCCCCGAGCCCGAGGCCGCCACCCCCGAGACGCTCGCCGCCCTCACCCAGCGCGAGCGCGAGGTGCTGGTCCTGGTCGCCCACGGCCTCTCGAACGACACGATCGCCGAGCGCCTCCTGCTCTCCCCGCTGACCGCCAAGACCCACGTCAACCGGGCCATGTCCAAGCTCGGCGTCCGCGACCGGGCGCAGCTGGTGGTGATCGCCTACCAGAGTGGCCTGGTGCGCCCGTGATTCAATGCGCGCCGTGCTGGAGATGCTGTGGGAGGCCCGGGACCCGGGCGAGGTGCTGACCGAGAGGTTCGGCTTCGGCGACGCCGAGGCGGCCGGGCGCTGGGTCGCCGCCGTGCTGGACGAGCACTGGGGAGTGCGCGCCGGGCGCTGCGAGCGGATCGTGATGAGCGACGGGAACGCGCTGGCCTGGGTGCGGACGCCGGACGGCCCGATGCTGCTCAAGTGGTCGGTGGTCGCCGGGCTCTTCCCGCGGCTGGCCGAGGTGGCGAGGCTCACGACCTGGCTGGGCGAGCGGGGGCTGCCGGTCTCGGCGCCGGTTCCCGCGTCGGACGGCCGGCTGCAGGTCGAGGCCGGGGGAGTCTCGGTGGGGCTGCAGCGGGTGATCGCCGGCGAGCTGCTCGACACCGCCGACTCCGGCCAGGTGCGGGCGGCCGGCGCGGCGCTGGCCCGGTTGCAGGATGCGCTCGCGGTCTGGCCGGGTGCCGACCGGTTCCCCGCGCCCTTGCCGCTGGTGAACCAGATCCCGGGCTGGCTGGACTCCCGCGCCGGGCAGCTCCCGGTGGCGGCCCGGGACAGGCTGCGTGCGCTGGTCGCTGCCGCGCCGGCCGGACCGCTGCCGCGGCAGCTCGTCCACTTCGACATCCGCTCGGCGAACATCCTCTGGGCCGGCGACGAGGTCGCCGCCTTCCTCGATTTCGAGGACGCCCGGCACGAGCACCGGGTCACCGAGCTGGCCCGGGCGGCGATCCTGCTCGGCACCCGCTACCACGACTGGGGGCCGGTGCCGCCCGAGGTGCACGCCACTTTCCTGGCCGGCTACGAATCGGTGCGCCCGCTGACCCCGCCCGAAGCGGAGTGGCTCCCGATCCTGCTGCGCTGGCAGGCCCTGGCGATGGTGCCGACCGGCGCCGACCCGACCGGGTGGGGCCCGGCGGCGCTGCGCCTGCTGGACCGCTCCTGACGGGCGTGCGGGCGGGCCTCAGCGGCGGCGCTTGTCGCGCACCCAGACGACCTTGCCCTTTCCCTCGCCCGACTCGCGCCGCTCGCTGTCGAACAGATCCGTGGCGGTGACGAGCAGGCCCAGCTTGGCGTACCCGTACGTGCGCGAGTCGAAGTCCGACTGCTGTTTCGTGATCAGCTGGCCCACCGTGGCCAGCCGGGCCCAGCCGTCGTCGCCGGACGCGTTCTCGGTGGCCCGGCGCAGCAGGCTCACCAGCGCGCTGTCGGCCCGCAGCTGCTCCCGCGTCCGGGCGCCGACGGCCGGCGCCTCGGCCTCGGTGGGCACCACCTCGGCCACCGGGGCGCGCAGGTTCTCGGTGTAGATGAACTTGTCGCACGCGGCCACGAACGGCTTCGGCGTCTTGCGCTCGCCGAAGCCGTACACGATGAGTCCCGACTCGCGGATGCGCGAGGCGAGCCGGGTGAAATCGCTGTCGCTGGACACGATGCAGAACCCGTCGAACCGCCCCGAGTAGAGCAGGTCCATCGCATCGATGATCATCGCCGCGTCGGTGGCATTCTTGCCGGACGTGTACGCGAACTGCTGGATCGGCTGGATCGACTGCGCCAGCAGCTGATCCTTCCACCCGCGCAGCCCGGTGCCCGTCCAGTCGCCGTAGGCCCGCTTGACGTGCGCCGTCCCGTAGTTCGCGATCTCGTCCAGCAGCCCGTCCACGATCGCCGGCTGCGCGTTGTCCGCGTCGATCAGCACCGCCAGCCGCGCCGACGTGTCCGTCCCCGTACTCATCGGCGCAGCCTACGACCCTGCCCAGGGCGGTTGCGGCGCGGGCACCCCGCTCACCCACGGTGTCTGTGCTCGCCAGGTGGGAATATCTGCTGTCCTCGATCCGACAGTCGCTCCCAGGATCGCGGCGTAGCGTCACGCTGACCGTCGTCGAGGGGAGCCAATGATGCGCTCCGCTTTGCTCGGTTCGCTGCTCCTCCCGCTGTACTTCGCCGAGAACCAGCTCGAAGGTCATTCGGATGGCGGGCGGCTGGCACGGTGCCCGGACTGTTCCTGGCGCATGTTTCTCCAGCACCTGTCGGACTCGACCGGCTGTCGGGCGCCGGGTCACAAAGGCAGGAGCTTTTTCGTCGCGAACGGCCCAGTCCGTGTGCGGTGCTTCTATGACAGGTGCCGGAACGAGTCAGTGACCGTCGACTACGTCCAGGGCCGGCACACTGCTGCCGACTTCCGCTGTGCGCTGCACCGAGTGGAGGCTTGATTGGTCTCGCCCGGTGATGCTTTCGCGGATGTCCCGTTCCGCTTCAAGGTCGTCAACGCGCTGCCCGCGGCCTTCCTGGCCTGTCTCGTTTCTGCGCTGGCTCTGGCCGGTGCGCCTGTCCGGGCTCCTGATGCGGACAAGCTGGTCGAGCAGGCTGGACGCTTCGGATGGTGGGGTGCTGCCGCGGCAGCGGTGGTCATTGCGGTAGCGGCTCTGTTGCTGGAGCCGTTGGAGCTTGCCTCCGTGCGGATTTTGGAGGGGTACTGGCCGGACCTTGGACCCTTCCGCCGACTGGCGGAGGCGGGCCGTGCCGTTCAGCGACGCCGGAAGGAAAAGGCACAGTTCCTCCAGCAGACAGCAGGAGTCAGAGGTGTCCCGGCCGGAAGCTTCGTGCGAGCGGTCCGGCGGTACCCCGACGGTGAGGACCTGTTGCCTACGACCCTCGGCAATCGGCTCCGGGCCTTCGAGAGCAGCGCCGGTAAGCCCTACGGGATCGATGCTATAGAACTGTGGCCGCGCCTGTACTTCGTGCTCCCCGACTCGGCCTTGAGCTACATCAACAGATCGCGGACCCAGCTCGATACCGCCTGTCGTCTGTGCCTGACCTTCGGGGTGAGTGCGCTGATCTCGGCTGGTCTGCTGTTCGCCTACCCACTGTGGTGGCTGCTTCCCGGCGCACTTGTTCTAGCTGCTGTCATCGCTTACCAAGCGGCTCTTGCCGCTGCTGAGAATTACGGCATCACCGTGACTGCTGCCGTCGATGTCTACCGCGTGCGACTCCTTCAGGAAATGCGTCTCGACATGCCCATCGACACGGAGGGCGAGCGAGCCGTCAACCGGGAGCTGGGAAACCTCTGGGGCGGTAGCCAGACAGCAAACGTCCCCTATGCCCGCGCGGACAGCGACATGGCGATCCTTCTGCAGGATCTCCGCCGGCGACGCCCTAGACGGCGACTCTGACGCGCAGCGAACTGAAGGCTGACAACGCCACTATCGTGACGTCCGCCGCGTCGGCTTTGGTCGGAGCAGTGTCGATCTGTGACCGCGCACCCCAGCCCCGCACATCGACGTGCACCTTGAGACCATGCGGCACGATGATGTCCAGCCCGGAGAGCGCAGACTTCAGCTCCAGGCGGGGCGCCGGTTCCTCCGGCAAGCGTTCGGGCGGCCTGAGTATGGTCAGCACGCAGCCGCCGGCGAGGGTCCGGACATCCAGCAAGGGGTGCTTGTCCGGATCCCACCTCACGGGCCTGGCGACCAGAACATATTCGCGTCGCACGAGACCGCCATCGGCGTTCCCGGACCGTGCGCCGCCACCGGGAAGCAGGAGTGTCACGCCCGCGGTGAGGAGCAGCAACGGCAACAACAAGGGCCGGGCCCATGCCGGCACCGGCTGCACGGTCAAGATTAGTGCCGCACCGCCGGTGAGCAGCAGGAGCAGCGGACCGATCATGGCGTCGGGCGCGGGAAGCAGCCGGACGACGCCGACGACCCCCACGACCATGAGGACGACTGGCCACCATCGCGCTGCCGTCCCGGTAAGGTCGACCGCGGGCACCGTCCGATCGAGGAGGAGCAGTGCCCCGGCTAGCACCAGTCCGGCGGCGAAGAACCGGCCACCGCGGCTCACCCGGGCCTCCTACGGGGACGACGACGCTTGTGCACCTCCGAATCCAACCATGGATGGCGTGTTCCCAGCCGCTCCAATCCGGACCGGGCGCCTCAATTCTGGGGCTTGCGGCCGCTTGTCAGGTACACCAGGTAACCGTTGAGGATCAGCCGGGGATCCTGGAGGGCGGCGGCCACCCGGTCGAGGTCGCCGGCCGTCATGCCGAGCGCCTCGAGCGGCTCGCGCAGCTGGCCGAGACCCGCCAGCAGCAGGCGGCAGCCCGGGCCGCCGCCGCGCCAGGTGGTGCCGTGCACGGTCACCTCGACCTCGGTGAGGCCGGCGTCCAGGTAGGCGGACAGGGCGCGGCGTGACCAGGTGCGGTCGGCGCCGTGGCTCTCCAGCGTGCGCATCTGCAGCCGGTTGTAGCGGTCGACCAGCTCGGCGGTCTCCGCGTCGGGCGCGGCCGCGACGATGTCGTCGTCGGGCGTCGGCAGGAAGTCCTCGGTGAGCAGCACGCCGCCCGGCTCGACGGCGTCGATCAGGTGGCGCAGGGCCGCCTCGCGGGCGGGCAGGTGGCCGAGCAGCAGCCGGGCGTGCACGACGTCGAAGCGGCCGAGCGGCTCGCCGGAGGTGATGTCGTGCCGGCGCGGGGTGAGCACGTGACTGCGGGGGATGTGCTCGGGCTTGATGTCGGTCGCGAGCACGCTGCCGTGCGGGCCGACCCGCTCGGCGAACCACTGGGCGATGCTGCCCCCGCCCGCGCCCACCTCCAGGCAGCGCTTGCCGGTCAGGTCGGTCAGGTCGTCGAGACGCAGCTGCGTCTGCCGGTCGAGCAGGTCGGCGAGCGCCCGGTGGTGGGCCTCGGCCTGCGTGCTGTCGTTGTCGTACGCGTAGCCGTGCACGGCATCCGTGGACATGGTTCACTCTAGGTCGGCTGCCACGATCGGCTCAACGGCCGTGGCATCCTTCCCGGGTGGATCTCGCCCTCGCCGACCGGACCGCGGCGGCCTTCTACGATGCGATCGGCGTGCTCGCCGCGGCGTCGCCGACCGGCTTCGCGGAGTCCGGCGCGCACGGCACCGAGCTGCTCGTCTCCGGCGCGCCGATGGCGGGCCTCAACGGCGTCTTCACCCGGGCCCGCGAGGCCGACCCCGCCGAGATCGCGCGGCTCGCGGCCCGCCTGCCCGCCACCGGGTTGCCCTGGTCGATCCAGGTGCGGGGCGAGGCGTCACCCGCCGTGGTGGAGATCGCCGGAGGGTACGGTCTGCGGCCGAGCGGCGAGGTCCCGCTGATGGTGGCCACCCCACAGCGGGCCCGCCTCGGCCTGTCCCGGGCGACCGGCGTCACGGTGCGCCGGGTAACGTCCGCCGAGCAGCACGTCTACACCGGGACGCTCGCGGCCGGCTTCGAGGCGCCGCGCGAGCCGTTCGACATCCTGATGAGCGGGCCGGTCCTCGACGCCCCGGGCGCCACAGCCTACCTGGCCGAGCACGCGGGTGAGCCGGTCGCCACCGCGTACAGTCTGCGCACCGGCGGCTTCGCCGGCATCTTCAACATCGCCACCCCGCCCGGGCACCGGGGCCGGGGCTACGGCCGCCTGGTCACCGAGGTCGCCGTCCGGGACGCCTTCGCCGCCGGGGTCACCGTCGCGTACCTGCAGCCGTCGAAGCCGGGGCTCGCGTTGTACCGGTCGATGGGGTTCGAGACGGTCGAGCACTGGGCGTACCTGCAAGCGTGAGCGCGAGGACGCCGGTGACCGCCACCAGGGCCAGTGCGAGGGCGGCGACGGCGGTCCAGCCCAGGCCGGCCATGCTGCCGAAGACCGACGACCCCGCGTAGTACGCGACGTAGTACAGCGCCGCCGCCTGTGCGCCCCCGGCCCCGCCGGCGTGGGCGCGGACCGGGACCCAGCCGCTCGCGACCCCGTGGACCCAGAAGAAGCCGGCGGTCATGACGGCCAGGCCCGCGATGATCCACGGGAGCGGGCCGAGCAGCGTGAGCGCGATGCCCGCCGCGAAGATCAGGGAGCCCGCGGGCAGCACGGCGCGGCGGCCGTACCTGTCGGCGAGGCGGCCCGCGACCGCCGAGCTCGCCGATCCGGCCGGGTAGACCAGGAAGATCGCGCCGAGGGCGGCGGCGTCCAGCCCGTACGGCGCCGCGGCGAGCCGGAAGCCGATCGCGTTGTAGACCGCGACGAACGCGCCCATCCCGCAGGCCGCGATGGCGTACAGCGCCAGCAGCGCCGGGTCGGTCACCGCCGGCCGCAGCCGCCGCCCGCCGGGCACGAAGTTGCGTGACTCCGGCAACAGGACCACGACGATGCCCGCGCACACCAGCGCGACGACGGCGACCGCGGCCAGGGCCCACCGCCAGCCGGCCGCCTCGGCCACCCACCCGCTGAGCAGCCGGCCCGTCATGCCGCCGAGCGCCGTCCCGCCGATGTAGAGCCCCGCCGCCCGGGCGTGCGACCCCGCGTCGAGCTCCTCGCGCAGATAGGCGGTGGCCACCGCGGGCAGCCCCGCCAGCGCGACCCCCTGCGCCAGGCGCAGCCCGAGCAGCGCGGGCCAGCCGGGAGCGGCCGCGCAGGCGAGACCCAGCACGGCGGAGACGAGCAGGGACACCTTCACCAGCCGGGTACGCCCGGCGCGGTCCCCGAGCACGGCGGCCACCAGGAGCGCGACCCCGAGCCCGCCCGTGGCCAGCGACAGCGACAGGGTGCTGCGGGTGGTGCTGATCCCGTACGCCGCCGCGAGCTCGGGCAGCACCGCCTGCGTGCTGTACAACGAGGCGAAACTCGCGACCCCCGCCGCGAACAGGGCGAGGCAGACGCGGCGGTAGCCGGGCTCCCCGGCGCGATGACCAGTGCTCACCGGACCCATGTCACCGCGCCGCCGGCCATACGTCCAATGAATGTTCTCGGCTGTCCCGATGCGCCGGACGTATAGTGGCTGCTCATGGAGGTGGAGGAGCTGCGCAGCCTGCTGACCCTGGCCCGGCACGACCGGGTCACGGAGGCCGCCGAGGAGCTGCGGGTGACGCAACCCACGCTGTCCCGGCTGCTGTCGCGGATCGAGCACGAGCTGGGCGCCCGGCTGTTCGAGCGGGACGCGCGGGGCGTGCGGCCGAACCCGTACGGGGACCTGGTCCTCGCCGCCGCCCGCGACATCGTCGCCCGCCACGACCGGATGCGCCGCGAGCTCGCCGGGCTGCTCGACCCCGACGCGGGCACCGTGCGCCTGGCCTTCCTCGACTCGATCGCGACGTCGCTCGTACCCCGGATCCTGCGCGACTTCCGGCTGCGGGCCCCGCGCGTCCGCGTCGACCTGTCCCAGGAGCCCGCCCACGAGATCCTGTCCGACCTGGCCGCCGGCGCCGCCGAGGTGGCGATCACCGCCCCCCGCCCGGACGACGCCCGCTACGACTGGCTGCCCCTGCACACCCAGCGCCTGGTCCTGGTCGTGCCGCCCGGCCACCGGCTGGCCCGCCGCCGCCGGGTCCGCGTCGCCGACCTCGACGGCGAGGACTTCGTCACGCTGCCCCGGGGCTTCGGCTTCCGCACCCTGTCCGACGCCCTCTTCGCCGCGGCGGGCGCCACACCCCGCATCGCCTTCGAGAGCGGCGACCTGGCCACCATCGAGGGCCTGGTCGGCGCGGGCCTCGGCAGCGCCATCGTCGCCGAGCAGTTCGCCGGCGCCTCCGGCACGATCGGCATCCCCCTGGCCGACCCGGGCACGGCCCGCGAGATCGGCCTGACCTGGCGCCGGGACCGCCCCCTCGCCCCGCCCGCGGCCCGCTTCGTCGCCCACCTGCGCGCCGCCCCCGCGTACGACTAGTTTCCCGCCGCCGTCAGCAGCTCGCGGACCGCGCGATGGTCGCCGGCCTCGGCCCACTCGAGGGCCGTGCGGCCCCGGCCGCCGTCCTCGCGCTGGTGCGGGTCGGCGCCGGCCGCCAGCAGCTCGCGGACCGCGGCCTCGTGCCCCCAGCAGGCGGCGCCGCACAGGGGGAGGCCCTCGTCGCCGGTGCCGCTCTCCCGGCCGGGGTCCGCGCCGGCGGCCGCCAGCACGCGAATGTTTCCGGGCATGTTCTGCACGCTCGCGCGGTAGAGCGGCGTGCTGCCGTGGCGGTCGGGCAGGTCGGGGTCGGCGCCCGCGCGCAGCAGTTCGGCGACCCGCCCGATCGGGCCCCAGCCGGCCGCCTCCACCAGACTCCGCTGCAGCTTCTTACGCCGGCGCCGCTTCACGTGGTCCATTGTCGCCCGGTGCGGCGTGCGGGGGCAGGCGGGGGACGCTGGCCAGGAGCTTCCGCGTGTACGGATGGGCGGGCGCGCCCAGCACGGCGGACGTGTCGCCCTGTTCGACGATGCGGCCGTGCTGGAGGACGGCGGTGTGGTGGCACAGTTCGGCGACGACGCCCAGGTCGTGGGAGACCAGGAGGATGGTCAGGTGGCGATCGGCGCAGAGGGAGGCGAGGAGGTCGACGATGCGGATGCGGGTGGTCAGGTCGAGGGCGCTGACCGGTTCGTCGGCGAGCAGGACGCGGGGGTCGCAGACGATGGCGCGGGCGATGGCGATGCGCTGGCGCTGGCCGCCCGAGAACTCGTGCGGGTAGCGGGTCGCGGTGTCGGCGGGCAGGCCGACGGCGGTCAAAGCCTCCGCAACCCGGGCCGGGTCGGTGCCCAGGCCCAGGCCGCGCAGCGGTTCGGCGACGATGCGGCCGATGCGCTGCCGGGGGTCCAGCGACGAGTACGGGTCCTGGAACACCGCCTGCACGGCCCGGCGGTAGTCGCGCATGCGGGCGCGGGTGAGCGGGCTGCCGGCGTACCCGATGGTGCCCGAGGTGGGGGTGGCCAGGCCGAGCAGCAGGCGCAGCAGCGTCGACTTGCCCGCGCCGGACTCGCCGACCAGGGCGACGTTGCGTCCGGGGTGGACGGCGAGCGACACGTCCTCGAGGACCGGCGTCCCGCCCCGGTACGCGAACCCGACGTGGTCGGCGGCGAGCAGGGCGTCAGCCACGGCCGGTCCTCTCGAGGGCGGCGTCGAAGCGGCGCGCACTGTCGACGAGCGTACGGGTGTAGTCGTGCGCGGGCGCCGCGATCAGCGACCCGATGGGCCCGGACTCGACGATCCGGCCCGACCGCATGACGTGCGTGTCGCGGACCACACGGGCGGCGACGGGCAGGTCGTGCGTGATGAAGAGCAGGGCCGTGCCGCGGCCGGCGACGAGCCGGTCGAGCAGGTCGAGGATCTCGGCCTGCACGGTGACGTCGAGCGCCGTGGTGGGCTCGTCGGCCACCAGCAGCCGGGGCCGGCAGGCGAGGGCCATGGCGATCGCCACCCGCTGCCGCTGCCCGCCGGAGAGCTGGTGCGGGTAGGAGCGGGCGATCCGCGTCGTGTCGGTGAGCGTGACCTCGTCGAGGGCGGCGTGCACGGCGTCGCGCAGCGAAGGGCCGCGCAGGCGCTGGAAACGTCGCAACGGCTCGGCGATCTGCCGGCCCACGCGCATGAGCGGGTCGAGCGCGGTCAGCGGCTCCTGGAAGACGACCGCGGCAACACGGCCGCGCACGCCCGTCCGGCGGCGCTCCGGGGCGTGCAGCATGTCGACGCCGTCCAGCAGGACGCTCCCGGACGCGGACAGGCCGGGCGGCAGCAGCCCGAGGACCGCGAGCGACGTGAGCGACTTGCCCGAGCCCGACTCGCCGATCAGGCCGACCCGGTCGCCGGGCGCCACGGCGAACGACACGTCCGACACCAGGGAGTCCCCGACGGTCAGGCCGTCGACGGTGAGCAGGGTCATGAGCGCCGCCTCGGGTCGGTCAGGTCGCGGAGGCCGTCGGCGGTGAGGTTCATGCCGATCACGAGGACGACGAGCGCGAGGCCCGGCGCCAGCGCGGCGGCCGGAGCGGTCAGCACGGTCGCCTGCGCCTCGAACAGCATGCGGCCCCACGAGGCGTTCGGCGGGGGAGTGCCCAGGCCCAGGTAGGACAGGCTGGCCTCGGCCAGCACCGCCAGCCCCGCCTGCAACGCCAGGTTGACCAGCAGCACCGGCGCGATGTTGGGCAGCACGTGCCCGGCCACGATGCGGGGCCAGGAGACGCCGGCGACCCGCGCGGCCGTGATGTAGTCGCGGGCGAGGACCTGCTTGACGAGTACGCGCGTCAGCCGCGCCACGATCGCCGCCATCGCGAGCCCGATCGCCAGAATTGCCGTGCCCAGCGAGGCTCCCGTGCCCGCCACGATCAGCATCGCGAGCAGCAGCGTCGGGAAGGCGATCAGGATGTCGAGCACGACCGCGGCCGCGTCGTCGAGCCACCGGGTGGCGAAGCCGGCGAGCAGTCCGGCGCCGACCCCGAGCAGGCCGCCGACCGCGACCGCGCCGAGGGCCGTGCCGAGCGCGATGCGGCCGCCGATCAGCAGCTGGGTGAACAGGTCGCGGCCGAGCTTGTCGGTGCCGAGCAGGTGGTCGCCCCCGGGCGGGGTCAGGCGGCCGCCGGAGGTGTCGTCCGGGGCGAAGGGCAGCCACACGTACGACGCCAGCACCGCACCGGCGACGATGACGACCAGGATCAGGCCGATGATCAGGTGGAACGATCGGCGGCGGCTCATGAGCGCACCCGCAGCCGGGGGTCGGCGAGGCGCTGGGCGATGTCGCCGAGGAAGCCGACGACGAGCACCGTGGCCGTGCTGACCAGCATCACGCCCTGGACGACCGGATAGTCGTGCTGGCTGATGCCGCGGGTCAGCAGGCCCCCGAGCCCGGGCAGCGCGAACACGCTCTCCACGACCACCGCGCCGAGGAACGTGGTGGCCAGCTCCATGGCCAGGACCGCCAGCACCGGTACGGCCGCGTTGCGCAGCCCGTGCCGCCACAGCGCCTGGGACGGGGAGGCGCCGAGCGCCCGCGCGGTGCGCAGGAAGTCGGAGCCCAGCACGTCGAGGGTGGCGCTCCGGACGTACCGGATCAGCGAAGCGGACATGACCAGCGCGACCGTCACGACCGGCAGGACCAGCGACCGGGCCGCGGTGCCGAAGTCGGCCCAGCCGTCCGGCGGGAAGCCGCCCGCGGGTAGCACGCGCAGCCGCAGCGCGAAGACGGTGATGAGCAGCAACCCCACCCAGAACGCCGGTACGGCGATGCCGAGCTGGGCGATCGCGTTGAGGACCGGGCCGTACCAGCGGTCGGCGCGCGTGGCGGCGAGCACGCCGACCGGCACCGCGACCAGCACGGCCAGCACGAACGCGGACAGCGTCAGCGGCACGGTGACCGGCAGCCGCGCGCCGATCTCCGGCCCGACGGGCAGCGAGCTGACCAGCGACGTGCCGAGGTCGAGCGTGGCCACGTCGCGCAGCCAGTGCAGGAACTGGGTGGCCAGTGGCGCGTCCGTGCCCAGCTCCCGCCGGGCGGCCTCGATCTGCTCTGCGGTGGCACCCACCGGGAGCAGCGCGTTGGCCGGGTCGCCCGGCAGGAGCCGGAGCAGCACGAACAGCACCACGGCCGCGAGGACCAGCGACCCCAGCAGGATCGCGGTCCGCCGCAGCAGGTACGGGATCATCAGCTCTTGCTGATCCCGTACGCGTAGAACTGCGAGTTGAGGCCGTTCACCGGGTAGCCGGTCAGCTTCGACGAGGCCACCACGATCTGCGGGTAGAGGTAGAGCCAGTCGCTGGCCGCGTCCTCGGCGATCTGCCGGTTGGCCTGCTTCAACAGCGCCGTCTGCTCATCCGCGGTCTTGGCCTGCTCGGCCTGGTCGATCCACTGGGTGACCTGCTTGTTGTCGTAGCCCCAGTAGAAGTCCGGGTTGCCGTACCAGACCACGTCCCGGTCGTTGACGTGCTCCTGCATCGTCGCCTGGAAGTCGTGCTTCTGGTAGACCTTCGTGTACCACTCGTCGGCGGTGATCGTGTTGATGGTCACCGTGACGCCGACCTTCGCGAGCTCCGACTTGATGAAGGTCGCCGCGGTCGGGTGCGGGTCGTAGCTGGGCGTGTCCAGCGTGAAGGCCAGCGTCCTGCCGCCGAGCAGCTGCTTCGCCTTCTCCGGGTCGTAGGCGTTGACCGAGGTCAGGTCCTCGTACCACGGGTCGCTCGGCGGCACCATCGAGCCGATCGGCGTGCCGTAGTCGCCCCAGATCGAGCTGAGCAGCTTCTTGTCGTCGATCGCGGCGCTGATCGCCTGCCGCACCTTGACGTCGTTGAACGGCGCGACCTTGTCGTTGAACGCCAGCAGCAGCTTGGTGGTCGACTGGCCGTTGTTCACCTTGTAGGCGCTGTTGTTCTCGAACTGGGACAGCGCGTCCGGGCTCTGCTCGCTCGTCACCACGTCGACCGCGTTGGTGAGCAGCGCGTTGTTGAGCGCCGTCGCGTCGGTGAAGTAGTGGAAGACGACGCCGGCGTTGGTGGCCTTGGTGCCCCAGTAGGCGTCGTTGCGGGTCAGCGTCAGCGTCGAGCCGCGCTTCCACTCGCCCAGCTGGTACGGTCCCGTGCCGTCGGCGGCGGTCGTGCGGTCCTTGGCGTCGCCGTTGAAGATCCAGATGTAGCTCAGGTTGTAGACGAACGAGATGGACCGCGTGGCCAGCTTGACCACCACGGTCGCGTCGTCCGGGGTCTCGATCGACGTGATCCCGGGCAGGCTCGACTTGCGCGCGGACTTGGAGCTCTCCGCCGTCACGGCCTCGATGCTCGCCTTGACGTCCTTGCTCGTCAGCGCCTTGCCCGAGTGAAACTTGACGTTCGGCCGGAGCGTGAACGTGTAGGTGAGGCCGTCGTCGCTGACCTTCTGGTCCTGGGCGAGCAGCGGCTCGACCTTGCCGTCGTCGGTCAGCTTGAACAGGCCCTCGTAGACGTTGCCGTTGAGCGCCTCGGTGACGCCCTGGCCACCGCCCGCGGTGTTGTCGAGGTTCTGCGGCTCGTACATCGAGCCGACCTGGATGATCGCGGCGTCGCCGCCCTTCGCGGTGTCGCCGCTGCCGCCGCCCCCGCAGGCCGCGAGCGCCAGCGTCAGGCTCAGGGCGGCGGCCGCTACGAGTGTCTTTCTCATCGGGGGTCGTTCTCCTTGCTGAAAAGGGGCAGCTTCTCGCCGGCCTCGACGGGCACGGCGATGCGGTTCTGGCGGGGCGGCAGGGGGCAGTTGAAGTGGTCGGAGAAGCCGCACGGCGGCACGAAGGCCCGGTTGAAGTCGAGCTCGACCGTCTCCTGGCGCTCGACGAACAGGAAGCGCCCGGTCGCGTACGTCTCCTTGCCGTTGGTCGGATCGCCGAAGACCAGCAGCAGCGTGCCGTCGTCGTCGAACGCGCTCAACGTGTAGTCCTCGCCGGCGATGGTGACGTGCAGGTCGCCGGGCACGACCAGGTCGCGGGTGCGGCCCTCGTCGCGCAGGTGCTCGAACGGCAGCTGGCGCGACTCGGACACCTCGACGAAGCGCGCCGGCAGGACCCACGCCGGGTCATAGGCGTACGTGTCGATGCCCTCGAAGGCCCGGATCGCGGGCGAGTCGGCGTCCCACAGCCGGATGCCCTGCTGCTCCAGCCCGGTGAGCAGGTCCGTGCGCCGCAGGTGGGTGGCCGTGACGGTGCCGGGCTGCCCCGCGAGCGCGGCCTCGGCGTCGCTCTCGCCCCAGCGCGTGTCGATCAGCGCCAGATTTCCCTGCGGCGCGGTGACCTTGCGGCGGCGCGCCTCGCGCCACCTGTCGTGCGCCTCGGCCTGGGTCATGCGTCCTCGTCTCTCCTGGTCCTTGAGGCGTCAACCCTATGAGACAGGTGGGTCTAGCTGCCATGTTCGCGTCGTCACACCCGTGATCGGCATCGCACTTGCCGTCCCGCCCGCGAGCGGTGCCCATCGATGACATTCTCTTGACAGCGGCAACTTAAGCAGCTTAAGAATGTGCGGAAGCCCGCTCCGACGTGAGGGGATCCGCGATGGCATGGACTTCGAACCGCGTCGCCGGAGCCGCGGCGATCGCCACCGTGACGCTGGTGGTGGCGGCCGCGTGCACCGGCGGCTCGTCCGGGCGGACGGGAGGCGGGGGAGCGGCCGGCTCGATCACGGTCGCCGGCAACTCGGGCACCGTCACCGAGAGCTGGAACCCGTTCCTGCCCGCCCCGCTGCAGCCCACGCTCGGCCTCGTCTACGAGCCGCTGTTCTTCTACAACCTGGCCACCGGCGCGGCTCCGCAGCCGATGCTCGCGACGGCCTTCGCGTGGAGCCCGGACGGCAAGCAGCTGACCATCACCACGCGCGACGGCGTGCAGTGGTCCGACGGCAAGCCCTTCACCGCCGAGGACGTCGCCTACACGTTCGACCTGATCCGCCGGACCCCGGCGATCAACGCGTCCGGGGTCGAGCTGACGTCGGCGGTGGCCCCCGATCCGCACACCGCCGTGCTCACCTTCCCGGGCCGGCAGTTCGCCTCCGAGCCCGACCTGCTCGGCAACACGCCGATCGTCCCGAAGCACGTGTGGACGACGATCAGCGACCCGGGTAAGACGCCCAACGCCGACCCGGTCGGCACCGGCCCGTACCGGAAGAAGTCCTTCACCCCGCAGTCGTACGTGATCGAGAAGAACCCGGCCTACTGGCAGGCGGGCAAGCCGGAGATCGCCGAGGTCCGCTATCTGCAGCTGGCCAACGCCGACGCCGCGAGCGCCGCGCTGACCGCCGGGCAGGTCGACTGGATGAGCAGCTTCATCCCCAGCCTCGACAAGATCATCGCGGGCCGGAAGGACCTCTCGTACGTCAACACCCCGCTGCTCACCACGTCGGTCTACACCTGCTCCAACGCGGCGCTGGGCTGCACCGGACCGCAGACCGACGTCGCCGTCCGGCAGGCGATCTTTCACGCGCTCCACCGGGACCAGCTGAACAAGCTGGCCGGCAGCGGCTTCGCGGAACCGGCCTCGGCGACGCTGCTGCTGCCCGGGCGCGACCGCAAGTGGATCGCCGACCCGGCCACCGTCACCATCCCCGGCAGCCCCGACGTGGCGCAGGGCAATCGGATCCTAGACCAGGCCGGGTGGGTCAAGGGCGCCGACGGCATCCGCGGCAAGGACGGCAAGCGGCTCACCCTGACCATCCAGACCGTCACCGGCTGGAGCGACTACATCTCGCTCAACGATGCGATGACGCAGCAGCTCAGGGAGGTGGGCATCGAGCTCAAGCCCACCCAGCTGTCCTGGAACGAGTGGAACAACAACGAGGTGCGGGGCACCTTCCAGCTGTCGCTCGACTCGATCGGCCTGGGGCCGTCGGCCAACCCCTATTACATCTACAACCGGCTCTACTCGACCGCGACCACGGGCAAGGTCGGCGAGAGCGCGGGCAACAACGGCAACTACGGCCGCTACAGCAATCCGGCGGTGGACGCCGCGCTGGCCACGGCCGCGGGCACCCGCGACGAGAACGCGCAGCAGCGGCAGTACGGGATCATCCAGCGCGAGATCGTGCGCGACCTGCCCTACATCCCGATCTACGTCAACTCGATGCTCACCGAGTTCAACACCAGCCGGGCGACGGGCTGGCCGGCCGAGAACAACCAGTACGCCGTGCCGGCCACGTGGAAGGTCTGGGACAACGCGATCGTCCTGTGCAACCTCAAGCCGGTCAAGTAGCCCGGCGTGCGTCAGCTCCTGCGCAAACTCGGGTTCTACCTGGTCGCCGGGTGGGCCGCGATCACCGTCAACTTCGTCGTCCCGCGGCTCATGCCGGGCGACCCCGTCGACATCCTGCTGGCCCGGCTCGGCCAGCGCGGCCCGGTCACCCCGGAGGCCCGCGCGTCGGTCGAGGCCCTGCTCGGCACCGGCTCCGGCCGGTCGCTGCTTTCCCAGTACGGGGACTACCTGCACAGCCTGGCCACGGGTGACCTGGGCGTCTCGGTGGCCTACTTCCCCGGCTCGGTCGGCTCGGTCATCGGGCAGTCCCTGCCGTGGACGATCGGGCTGATCGGACTGGCCACCGTGCTGTCCTTCGTGCTCGGCATCGGGCTGGGCACCCTGGCCGGCTGGTGGCGCGGCTCGTGGCTCGACCACCTGATCCCGGCCACGACGATGTTCCAGTCCGTCCCGTACTTCTGGCTGGCCCTGATCCTGCTCTTCGTCTTCGGCAGCGTGTGGCCGGTGTTCCCGCTCAACGGCGGCTACGACGTCTACACCGTGACACCCGGCTGGACCCCGGACTTCGTGGCGTCCGTGCTCCGCTACGGCACCCTGCCCGCGCTGACGATCATCATCTCGTCGGTCGGCGGCTGGCTGCTCGGCATGCGCAACATGATGGTCGCGGTCCTCGCCGACGACTACATGCTGACCGCCGAGGCCAAGGGCCTGCGGACCGGCCGGATGATGCGCACGTACGCGGCCCGCAACGCGATCCTCCCGTCGGTCTCGGGCTTCGCCATCTCGCTCGGGTTCGTCGTCGCCGGATCGATCGTCACCGAGGCGGTCTTCTCGTACCCGGGCATCGGCTCGGTCCTGCTCGACTCGGTCAACAGCAACGACTACGCGCTCATGCAGGGCATCTTCCTGGTCATCACGCTGGCCGTGCTCGGCGCCAACCTGCTGGTCGACCTCCTGCACTCGGTCATCGACCCACGGACCCGCGCATGATCGCGACCACGCCGGACGCCGTGGTGCCCGCCGTCCGCCTCCGCCGGCCCCGGCTGACCGGCAAGCTCGGTACGGGTCTGGTCCTCGCCGGGATCGTCGCGCTGTTCGGGCTGGTGGGGCCGTGGCTGGTGGACGACCCGGCGCGGGTCAGCGAGGCCGGGCTGACCGGGCCGGGCCGCGACCATCTGCTGGGCACCACGCAGACCGGCCAGGACGTGCTGGCCCAGCTCGCGTACGCGACGCGCGGCTCGCTGACCGTCGGCGTGATAGTCGGCGTGCTGACCCTGCTGCTGTCGGCCTTCTCCGGCGTCGCCGGGGCCTACGCCGGTGGCTGGGTCGACGAGCTGTTCTCCCTGGTCACCAACATCATGCTGGTGATACCGGGGCTGCCGCTGGTCATCGTGATCTCCAGCTACGTGGCGGACCGCAGCCTGTGGCTGGTCGCCCTGGTCCTGTCCCTCACCGGCTGGGCTGGCTCCGCCCGGGTGCTGCGCGGCTCCACGCTGAGCCTGCGCAACCGCGACTACGTGCTGGCCGCCCGGGTGGCCGGCGAGAAACGGTGGCGGGTGCTGACCGTCGAGATCCTGCCCAACCTGGTCCCGCTGCTGGCCGCCCAGGTCGTCTTCGCGGTCATCTTCGCGATCCTGGGGGAGGCCGGGCTCTCGTACCTGGGTCTCGGCGCGACCGGCTCCTTCACCTGGGGCACCATGCTCTACTTCGCCCAGAACGGCCTGGCGCTGCGGCTCGGGGCGTGGTGGTGGTTCGTGCCACCCGGCCTGCTGCTCGCGCTCTTCGGGGCCGCGCTGTCGCTGATCAACTTCTCGATCGACGAGATCATCAACCCCCGGCTGCGCTCATGAGCGGCGAACCGGCCGTCCTGACCGTGAGCGGGTTCACCGTCGACTATGCCGGGGACCCCGTGGTGCACGCCGTGCGGGACGTGTCCTTCACGCTGCACCACGGCGAGGTGCTGGGCCTGGCGGGGGAGAGCGGGTGCGGCAAGAGCACCCTCGCGTACGGGCTGGTGCGCCTGCTCAAGCCGCCCGCCGTCATCACCGGGGGCTCGGCGGTGTTCCACGACCGGGACGGGACTGGCGTGGACTGGCAGCGGCTCGGCCCGCGGCGACTGCGGGCCGTGCGGTGGGACCAGGTGGCGATGGTGTTCCAGGGGGCGATGAACTCCCTCAACCCCGTCATCTCCGTACGGGCTCAGCTCGAGGACGTGCTGACCACCCACCGGCCGGGGATGGGCCGCCGGGCCCGGCGTGAGCGATGTGCGGAGCTGCTGGCCATGGTGGGCGTGGATCCCGGGCGGCTGTCCGCCTATCCGCACGAGCTGTCGGGCGGCATGCGGCAGCGGGTGATGATCGCCATGGCGATGGCGCTCGAGCCGCAGGTGCTGATCCTGGACGAGCCGACCACCGCGCTCGACGTCGTGGTGCAGCGCGACATCCTGCGGGAGATCATGCGGCTGCGCGCCGAGCGGGGCTTCGCCGTCGTCTTCATCACCCATGACCTGCCGCTGCTGCTGGAGATCAGCGACCGGATCGCGGTGATGCGGGACGGGGCGATCGTGGAGCTGGCCGACGCGGTGACGCTGTACCGGCGGCCGGCGCACGAGTACACGCGGCGGCTCCTCGGCTCCTTCCCCAGCCTGACCGGGCCGCGGGGCGCGTTCATCCGGCTCCCGGCCCAGGAGGGGACGGCATGACCACACTCGAGGCCGAGGGGTTGGTCAAGGAGTATCGGCTGCGGCAGGGGCTGCGGTCGCGGCGGCTGCGGGCGGTCGACGACGTGAGCTTCACGCTCGAGCCCCGGCGCACGATCGCGCTCGTCGGACAGAGCGGCAGCGGCAAGTCGACGATCGCCCGGCTGCTGCTGCGGCTCGAACAGCCGACCGCCGGGCGGGTCCGGCTCGACGGGGCCGGGGACGCCACGTACCGGCGCCGGGTGCAGATGGTGTTCCAGGACCCGTTCGCCTCGCTCAACCCGTACCACACCGTGCGGCACCACCTCGAACGCCCGATCCGCCTGCACCACCCGCGGATGCCCGCCGCCGCGGTCCGCGAGCGGGTCCTGGACCTGCTCGAACGCGTCCGGCTCACCCCGGCCGCGCAGGTCGCGCAGCGGCGGCCGCACGAGCTCTCCGGCGGGCAGCGGCAGCGGGTCGCGATCGCCCGGGCCCTCGCCCCCGGCCCGGGCATCCTGGTCGCCGACGAGCCGGTGTCCATGCTCGACGTGTCCATCCGGCTCGGGGTGCTCAACCTGCTCGCCACGCTGCAGCGCGAGGAGCACCTGGGCGTGCTCTACATCACCCACGACCTCGCGACGGCCCGGCACTTCTCCGACGAGATCCTGGTGCTGCACGAGGGCCGGGTGGTCGAACGCGGCCCGGCCGACGACGTGATCCTGCGCCCCCGCCACCCCTACACCCGCCTGCTGGCCGATGCCGCACCCGATCCGGAGCGCGCGATCCGCCGGCTGCGGTCGGCTCCATAGGCCTTCCGGCCCGGCTATTGCTGTCCGCTGCGCAGGGCTTCTTGCAGGACCAGAGCCGCGGCGCCGGTGGCGGAGGCCGTGGCCGCGGCGAGGGAGACCGTGACCGAGACGGATCGGTGCCAGGTGCGGGCGTCGGCGGGGCCCAGCCGGGCGGTGATCGCGGGCGCGTAGACGAACGAGGCCGCGGCGAAGCCTGGCCCGGTCAGCACGAGCAGGTCCACGTCGACCAGGTTGACCAGCGACTCGGCGGCGGCGGCCACATAGCGGGCCGAGTCGTCGAGCAGGGCCCGGCAGGCGGGCGCACCGGCCCGGGCGGCCCGCGCGACGGCGGCGAAGTCCGCGACCGTGCTCCGCGCGGCGCCGAGACCCGCCTCACCGGCCGCGACCGGATCGGCCCGCGCGGCCTCCACCACGACCTGCGGCCCGGCCAGGGCCTCGAGGCACCCGCGGCTGCCGCACCAGCAGGCCGGCCCGTCGACCTGCAGGCACAGGTGACCGAACTCCCCGGCGCGCGTGTGGCTGCCCCGCAACGGCTCCCCGCCTGCCACGATGCCCGCCCCCAGCCCGCTGCCCAGATAGAGCGCCGCGAACGGCCGCGCCGCCTCCACCCGCGCCACCCAGTACTCCCCGACGGCGGCCGCGGTCGCGGCGTTCTCCAGCAGCACCGGCCAGCCGGTCGCCTCGGTCAGGTCGTGGTCCCTCGCCAGGCGCGGATCGGCGCCGACCAGGCCGATGCCCAGGCAGCGGACGCGGTCGACGCCCGAGCCGTCCACCAGGCTCCCGACGTCGGCGGCCAGGCGGCGGACGAGGTCTGCGGCGCCGGCGCCGGCCGGGGCCGCGGGCCGGGTCATCCGGGAGATGACGCCGCCGGTCTGGCCGGTCAGCACGTACGTGGTGACGTCCTCGTCCAGGTGCACGCCGACCGCGATGCGCGCGGCCGGGTCGAGCCGCAGCAGTGTCCGCGGCTTGCCGCCGGTCGGCGTGCGGCCGGTCTCGACCACGAGACCCTCGCCCAGCAGCTTGCGCACGGTGGTGGAGATCGACGCCTCGGTGAGCCCGGTCATCGCGGCCAGCTCGACCCGGCTCAGCGGCTCGGCGGCCCGGATCGCGTCGAGGACGGCCTCGCGCGCCCCCGTCCGCCGTTCCTTCACCAGCTTAAGATAATGGATCGACAGACTTCACTGGACGGGACAGGGGGCGGCCGATGCCCGGAACGATAGGCCTCGTGCTCACCTCGGCCCTGGCGCCCCGGGTCGGCGTCGAGCCCTTCTTCCTCGAGCTGCTCGCCGGTCTCGAGGAGGTGCTCCTGCCGGCCGGCGCGGGGGTCCTGCTGCTGGTGGTCGAGGACGCGGCGGCCGAGCTGGCCACCTACGAGCGCTGGGCCGCCGACCACGCCGCCGACGCGGTCGTCGTGGTCAACCTCGTCCACGGCGACGTACGCCCGGCCCGCCTGGCCGCGCTCGGCCTGCCCGCCGTCGTCGCGGGCCGCTACGCCGGACCCGCCGGCCTGAGCAGCGTGGTCACCGACACCGCCGGGGCGCTCACGGCCGGCCTGCGGCTGCTGGGCGGCCTCGGTCACCGCGCCATCGGCCGGGTCAGCGGCCCGGCGGAGCTGCTGCACACCGCCGAGCGCTCGGCCGCGATGCGCGCCTACGGCTCCCGGGCCCGGCTCGAGCTGCGCATCGTCGAGGCCGACTACAGCGCGGAGGCGGGCATCCGCGCCGCCCGCCGTCTGCTCGCCGGCCCCGCCGCCCCCACCGCGATCGTCTTCGACAACGACGTCATGGCCGTGGCGGCCGAGGAGGACCTGATCCGCTCCGGCGTGCCCGTCCCCGCCCGCGTCAGCCTCCTCGCCTGCGACGACTCGGCCCTGTGCGAACTGGCGGCGCCGCCCCTGTCCGCCCTGAGCATCGACGTCCACGACCACGGCCGCCTGCTCGGCGAGGCCGTGCTGGACGTCCTGCGCGGCGCGCCCCGCCGCATCTATCCCGGCCCCCCGGTCCAGGTCCGGGCCCGCGCCAGCACAGGCCCGCCCCCGCCCCCGGGCGTGGCTCGGTGCGGGCACTTGGCTCGCTAGGGTGGCGGCATGTACACCGACGCGCTCGTCAACTTGTACACGAGGGACATCGAGGCCGGGCTGCGGTTCTACCGGGACCTGCTCGGCTTCACGGAGACGTTCCGCGCGCCCGCCGGCGGGGCGCTGGAGCATGTCGAGCTCCGGCTGGGCGGGTTCACGCTCGCGCTCGGCACGGTCGAGGCGGCGCGGCGCGTCCACGGGGTCGAGGCGACGCCGGGCGCGCCGGGCCTGGTGGTCGTGGTCTGGACCGATGACGTGGACGCCGCGTTCGAGCAGCTGCTGGCCGCGGGCGTGCCCGTGGTGAAGCCGCCGCACGACACCGGGAACAACAACCGCAACGCCCTGCTGCGGGACCCGGACGGCACCCTCGTCGAGCTGGTCGCCAAGCGCGCCTGAGCGTGGTCATGACGGTCGTCGGAGGCGTGGGATCGTCCACGGGCTTGCGGCGGACGTCCGGTCCGGCCCAGGCGGAGCTCCACCAGGCTGTCCGCCACCGCCGCCAGGCCGTGCACGGTCCCGCACGGGAATACGCCGGAAAAAGCGGCCCGGGCACGAGGCCCGGGCCGCTGCGGCGAAGGAACGATCAGAGACCGTTCTCCGACAGGAACGCCTTGGCGACCGTCGCGGTGTCCTTCTTGTCGACCTGCACCTGCGCGAGGTAGGTGGTCAGGTTCTCCGTGGTCAGCTTCGCCGACACGGCGTTGAGCGCCCCGGCGACCGCGTCGGTCTTGGCCGAGGTGCGGATCAGCGGGAGGATGTTCTCCGCCAGGTAGAGGTTGCGCGGGTCGTCGAGAACGACGAAGTTGTTGGTCTTGATGGCCGAGTCGGTGGAGAAGATGTTGCCGACCTGGATGTCGCCCTTCTTGAGGGCGTTGACGGTCAGCGGGCCGCCCGCGTCGAGCGGCTTGAACTCCTTGAACTTGACGCCGTAGAGCTCCTCGAGGCCCTTGAGGCCCTGGTAACGCTCCTGCCACTCGGGGCCGGCGCCGATGGTCAGCTGCCCGGCGACCGGCTTGAGGTCGTCGATGGTCTTGAGGCTGTACTTGGTGGCCGTCTCCTGGGTGACGGTCAGGGTGTCCTTGTCCTCGGCGGCGCTCTGGTCGAGGACCTCGGTGCCGGCGGGCAGCACCTTCTTGAGGGCGGCGAGCACGTCCTCGGGCTTGCTGACGCCCTCGGGGGCGCCGCCGGTCTGCAGGGCGGACAGCAGCGCGCCGTTGTACTCGGGGAGCAGGTCGATCGAGCCGTCCTGCAGCGCCTTGAGGTAGAGCTCGCGGGCGCCGATGTTGAACTGGCGCTTCACGGTGACGCCCTTGGCCTCGAGGGCCTGGGAGTAGATCTCGGCGAGCAGCTCGCTCTCGGCGAAGTTCGCCGAGCCGACGGTGACGGTGCCGGGCGCCGACGAGGCGCCGCTGTCGTCCGACGCGAGGGGGTCGTCCCCCGAGCCACAGGCGCTGAGCAACAGGGCGGTGGCGAGGCCGGCGGCGGCTGCCGCCAGGCGGATCCGGGACATGAGGAACCTTCCAGTTAGAAGCGCTTGGAGACGCCAGGAGAGACGATCCAGCGTTGGGCCAGTGCGAGAAGAAGATCGAGCAGGACGGCGAGCAGGGCGACGACGATGGCACCCGCCAGCACCCGGGAGTAGTCGTTGACGGCCAGGCCGTCGATCATCAGCCGGCCGAGCCCGCTGAGCCCGACCGCCGCGGCCACGGTCGCCGTCGCGACGACCTGGAGGGCGGCGCTGCGGAAGCCGCTCATCAGCACCGGCAGCGCCATGGGCAGCTCGACGCGGGTGAGGACCTGCCACGGGCGCATGCCCATGCCCTTGGCCGCGTCGACGACCTGGTGGTCGAGGGTGCGCATGCCGGCGTACGCCGACGTGAGGATCGGCGGGACGACCAGCACCGTCAGGGCGATCAGGACCGGCAGCAGCCCCAGCCCCAGCAGCGTCACCATCAGCATCAGCAGCCCGAGCGTGGGCAACGACCGGCCCGCGTTGCCGGCGTTGATGGCGATGAACGAGCCCCGGCCGGTGTGGCCGATGTAGAGGCCCACGGGCAGCGCGATGACCGTACCGATGAGCAGGGCGAGCGCCACGTAGCCGAGGTGGGCCAGCAGCAGGTCCGGGAAGCTGCCGGTCGTGCCCGGGTCCCAGTGCGACGCGTCGAACAGGTAGGAGAGGTTCATGCGCGGGTCCAGGGGGTGAGGGCGCGCTGGATGAGGACGATGATGCCGTCGGCCACCGCGGCGAGCAGCACGGACAGGATGATGCCGACGAAGATGGGCTCCAGGTAGAACAGCTGGAAGCCGCGGGTGAACAGCTGGCCCAGGCCGCCGACGCCGATCAGGGCGCCGACGCTGACCAGGCTGATGTTGGCGACCGTGGCGGAGCGCAGGCCGGCCAGGATCACCGGCAGCGCGACCGGCAGCTCGACGTCGGTCAGCCGCTTGAGCCGGCGGTAGCCCATGGCCGACGCCGCCTGCAGGATCAGCGGGTCGACGGCCCGCAGACCGTCCGCCACCGTACGGGCGAGCAGCGCGACGGTGTAGATGGTGAGCGCCACCACGATGTTGAGCGGCGAGAGGATCTTCGTGCCGAGCAGCACCGGCAGGAACACGAAGAGCGCGAGCGACGGGATCGAGTAGAGCACCCCGGCCACGTTGACCAGCGGGTGGTAGAGCCACGGGAAGCGCACGCCCAGCCAGCCGATGGGCAGGGCGATCACGAAGCCGAGGAGGACGGGCACCAGCGCGAGCCAGATGTGCTGGCGCAGCGCGGCGAGGACCGTGTCGCCGTTGTTCGACAGGTACGTGATCACGCCGTCCGCCCCCGCCGTGCGGCCAGGTGGTCGGCGAGGTCGTGGTGGCGCACGAGGCCGTCGGCGGCGCCGTCGGCGTCCACCCGCACCGCGATGCCGACCGGTGAGATGATCGCGAGGTCGGTCACGTGGCGCAGCGAGTCCGCCTTGGTGAAGGTGCCGCCCGTGGCGTGCAGTTCGCCGTCGATGCGCCAGCCCAGCGGGCGTCCCGCGGCGTCGAGCTCCAGGTCCGGCGTCAGCTCGCGCACGGGGAGATCGGCGGCGGAGTCGAAGGACAGCCCGCGGTAGCCCCGGTCGCGCCCGACGAACTCCGCGACGAAGTCGTCCGCCGGGTGCTCGAGCAGCTCCTGCGGCGTACCCATCTGGGCCAGGACCCCGCCCTGGCGGAAGATGGCGACCACATCGCCCAGCTTGATGGCCTCGTCGATGTCGTGGGTGACCATCGCGATGGTCTTGCCGAGGTCCTGCTGCAGGCGCAGGAACTCCTTGTGCAGCCCCTCGCGCACGACCGGGTCGACCGCGCTGAACGGCTCGTCCATCAGCATCACCGGCGGGTCGGCAGCCAGCGCCCGGGCCACGCCGACGCGCTGCTGCTGGCCGCCGGAGAGCTGCGCCGGGTAGCGCTTGGCGAACTCCTCGGACAACCCCACGCGCTCCAGCAGCCCCAGGGCCGCCGCCCGCGCCTCGCGGCGCGTCTTGCCGGTCAGCATGGGTACGGTCGCCACGTTGTCGAGCACCGTGCGGTGCGGGAACAGCCCCGCGTGCTGGATGACGTAGCCGATGCCCCGCCGCAGCAGGGCCTCGTCCTGTTCCGCCACGTCCCGGCCGTCGATGAGCACGCGGCCCGACGTGGGGTGCACCATCCGGTTGATCATCCGCAGCGACGTGGTCTTGCCGCAGCCGGACGGGCCGACGAAGACGGTGGTCTTGCCGGTCGGCAGCTCCAGCGACAGGTGGTCCACGGCAGTGCTCCCGCCGGGGTACACCTTCACGACGTCGTCAAATGTGATCATGTC
Source organism: Actinoplanes oryzae (assembly GCF_030757795.1). Classification (GTDB taxonomy): domain Bacteria; phylum Actinomycetota; class Actinomycetes; order Mycobacteriales; family Micromonosporaceae; genus Actinoplanes. Next base: position 11,505 of record NZ_JAUQWH010000034.1, on the reverse strand, counting down.
GCTCCCGGCGATGACTGGCGGACGGTGAATACGGCTATTCATACTTCCGGCGTAGTGAATAAGGTGTCAACGTTCTGCCGGACGCCTTTACGGTCTAGTAATAACCCAGCTGGAGGGCGGTATGGTCGTTCGCCTCGACGGGCGGACCCTCACGGTCGAGGGTCTGGTCGCGGTCGCCTCCGGGGGTCGGGAGGCCGAGATCGACACTGTCGCCCTCGGCCGCATCGAGCAGCGGCACGCCCTGTTGCATGCCGCCCGAACGAACGGTGCGGTCTACGGCGCCAACACCGGTGTCGGCGCCAATCGTCACGAGAGCGCCGGTGACGACGGCGACCACGGCCTCCGCCTGCTGCGCAGCCATTGCGCGGCCGTCGGCCCGGTGGAAGACGATCTTACAGCCCGCGCCGCGATGGCCACGCGCCTCAACCAGATCCTCGCCGGCGGCTCCGGCATCTCCCGCCGCGTCGCCGAGACCCTGGCCGAGGCCCTGCGCTCCGGCGCCGTACCCACCCTGCACTCCTGGGGCGCCATCGGCACGGCCGACCTGGCACCCCTCGCCGAGCTGGGCCTCACCCTGGCGGGGGAGCGGCCGTGGCGCACCGGACCCGGCCCGGTCACCACCATCGACGCCACCGACGCCCTCCCGCTGATCAGCTCCAGCGCCCTCACCGTGGCCACGGCCGCCCTGGCCCTGCACGAGGTGCGCACCCTGCTGCGCGCATCCGCGGTCGTCGCCGCGCTCAGCTTCCACGCCCTGCGGGGCAACTCCGAGGCGTACGACCCGGCCGTGCACATGCTCCGCCCGCACCCCGCCCAGGCCGAGGTGGCCGCCCTGATGCGCCGCCTCACCCTCGGCGCCGGCGCCCCCGCCCGCATCCAGGACCCCTTCGGCCTGCGCGTGCTGCCCCAGGTGGCCGCCCCCGCCGTCCACGCCGCCCGCAGCCTCGACGAGGTCCTGGTCGCCGAGCTCAACGCCGCCGCCGAGAACCCCCTGGTGACCGACGACGGCGTGCGCCACCACGGCCAGTTCCACACGGCGACCCTCGCCGCCGGGCTCGACGCGGTCCGCGGCGCGTTCCTGCCCGTCCTGTCGCTGTCCTCCGCCCGGCTGGGGCTGCTCATGCGCCCGGACCTGACCGGCCTGCGCGCCTTCCTCGCCGCGGGACCGGCCGCCAGCTCCGGCCTGATGATCGGCGAGTACGTCGTCCAGGACGTCCTCACCGAGATCCGCGTCGGCATGACCCCCACCGCCGCCGGCACGCTCACCATCTCCCTGGGCCTCGAGGAGCACGCCAGCTTCGCCACCCAGGGCGCCCGCTCCCTGCGCACGATGACCGGCCTCGCCCCGGTCCTGCTGGGCATCGAGCTGATCGCCGCCGTCCGCGCCCTGCGCATGGCCCCCGGCCGCCTGCCGGACAGCGGCCCGGCCCGCGACGCGTACGACACGGCCGCCAAGCGCCTCGAGGACGTCGACGACGACCGCTCCCTCGGCACCGACCTGGCAAGCGCCGCCGCCATGCTCCCGGCCCTCGCCGAGATCGCCGACGGCGAGCTGTGACCGAACTGGCCGTCGCCCCGCCGATCCGCGCCACGCCGGGCTGAGTGCGGGGCAGCGGGCGGGCGGGTGCTCCGGTAGGTTCACTGGCGTCCTTCGTGGGGGAGCGCCATGCGTACACCTGAGGAAACCGTCCGTGCCGTGGCCGACGGCGTGTGCCGCCTGATGCGCGGGGGGCTCACCGCGGCCGAGGAAGCCGCCCAGATCGACGAGCTCGCCTCCTGCTACGCGGACACCACCGACGTGCGGCACCCGTTCAGCCCGCTCGGCGACACGCCGCTGCGCAGCCGGGCCGCAATGCGCGAGCACTTCGCCGCCGGTGGGCCGCCCGGCGGGGTGGAGCGCTACGACGTCGTCGACGACCACGTGTACGCCACCCCCGACCCCGAAGTCGTGATCTTCGAGTTCCGCTACGCCGGCGTCATCGACGGCCGTCCCTTCACGATGCCGTGCATCTTCGTCGTCCGGGTCCGCGACGGCCGGATCGTCGAGTCCCGCGACTACGTCGACCACGTCGCCGCCGCCCGCGCCTTCGGCCGCCTCCCCGCCCTGGTCGCCGCCCTGAAGGTGCCCCACTGACCGTTTCCCGCGGCATCACCCCGGTGCGGCACGCCCCTGTCGATGAGAAGCATGACGCCGGTCGCGGTCAAGACCGACATGATGCGGCTCGCCGGCCGCGGGCGCCGCGGGTGATCAGGGTGCTACCCCGCCACGGGCGACTGCGCCGCCGCCCACTGCCCCTCAGCGCCGGTGGGGAGAGCGCCGCCGTCATGGTGCCCGTCCTCGCCGACAGATCGGGGCACGGCCGTGCTCGGGTGCTCAACTGTCGCCACCGGTCCGCAACAGGGCAGCCCGGAGCTGGGGATCGCGCAGAAGTTCGATCACATCGGGCACACCGCGAGTTCGTCGACCCGTGCCGAGGGGGAACTGGTCAGCAGATCACGGAGTTGTGCGTATCGCAGCAACGCCGCATCGTCGCCGTTTCCGGAAACCACGGCGGCCTCGAGGCTGATCAGTTCCCGGCGCAGTTCGACGGCCTTGTCCGAGTACGGCGTGTCCATGCCGAACAGTTCGGACATGACGGCGTCGTCGCCGCTCCCGTAGACGATTCGCTCGTAGAGCGTCTGGTCGACGACCTGAGGCGGCTCGTTCTCGTGCGGCCCGGGCAATCGAATGAGGCCACGTTCGTCCGCCGCCTGACAGATGTACGGGCTGTGCGTGGTGACGATGAACTGGGTCTGTGGAAAATGTTGCTTGAGCCATCCGCCGATACGTTTTTGCCACGACACGTGCAGGTGGGCATCGACCTCGTCGATGATGACGACACCGGGGGCGACCACCGCCATCGCACCGTCCGCCTCGCGAATGTCCAGCCAGCCGTAGGCCTCGTAGACCTGCTTCAACAGATCCACCACCAGGGCGGCGACCGTGCGATAGCCGTCGCTCATCTCCCGCAGCGGGAAACGGTGGCCTTCGCGCTCGACCCAGAGTCCGTCCGAGTTGACGTCGTGGATGGTGTATCCATCGGGCAGGAGACCGTCGCCGAGCACAGTGAGAGCGAAACGCTTGAGTTCTTCCGCGCCCGGGCGGCTCTCCAGGGAACGCAGATGCTGTTCGATCAGCCAGCTCACGCCTTCGGCCAGCGAGGCGTCCTCGTGGAACAGGCTGGCCATGCGTGCGGCGGGGCCCCGGCTGAGCATCAGTCTCTGGGCGTCCCCCGATCCGCCCGCGAGGCGCCGGAAGGGTCCGTACGCGGCGCAGAACCAGCCGATCGGGTTGTCGTACCAGGGTCCGCGCCGCGCCGCTGTCTTGCTGCTGGAACCCGGGATGTGCTCGACCATGGAAGGTTGCCTGTCCCGGGACCCGGGCAGGTCGTCGTCCGGCACTTCCCAGCGCAGGCCTGCCCAGAACGGGCCACCGGGAGGGCGTCCCCCGGCGCCGAAACGGTCGGTGTCCGCCTCGAAGGCCATCTGCACAGCCACGACAGCCTGGCGTTCACCTACTGACGTCCAGCTCGCGAAGTCGGTGACCAGGTTGCGGGCGACACCGGGGCCGCCGATGGCCAGCGCGACGGCGCGTAACAGGGAAGTCTTCCCCGAACCGTTGCGCCCCGCGAGGACGGTCCAGCCCGCCAGAGAGCCGTCCGGCCGCGTGAGGTCCAGCTGAACGTCGCGGGCATCGTGAAAGCCGCGTACGTTCTGCAGCCTGATCTCTTTGATGTACACGCGGTGCCCCTTCGGCCGACCCGGGTCGGTGAAATGTCACGAGATCACGACTCGATGCGGCTAGCGTAGTCACGCCGTGGGCGAAAGCACGCCATAGCCTCGCCCGAGCCGGCACGGCCCGGCCCCGTGGACCGCGTCCGCGGTCATACCGGCCGGGACACTCCTCTGCCGGGCTGAGGAAAGATCCACAAGGTGGTGGCCGGACCGGGGGAAGACCGGGAGCATGGTGGGCGACTCATGTTCCGCCTGCGAGAGGACCACCCTGATGATCTGGCTGCGCTACCTGTCCGGACCCGATGTCGAGGAGCTGGGCATCGGTGCGGCCGACGCGGTGGCCGCGGTCGAAGCGGTGGTGGCGGCGCACGGGCGGGGCGAGACCGTCTTCGAGCCGCGGATGCACCTGGTGCCGGACAACGGCGGGGCCGGGCACTTCAACGTGCTGCGCGGGCATGTGAACACGTTCCGTGAGCACGGGCTGAGCGGGATCAAGGTGGTGGGGGACTTCGTCCCGAACTACACGAAGGGGCTGCCGAGCGAGCTGGCGCTCATGACCGTGTACGACCCGACCACCGGGGTGCCGCTCGCGATCATGGATGCGACGTGGATCACCGAGGTGCGCACGGGGGCGATGACGGCGGTCGGCGCCAAGTACCTGGCGCGGCCCGACGCGAAGGTGCTCGGCCACGTGGGGGCGCGGGGCACGGCCTTCTCGAACGTCACGCTGCTCGACAGCCTGTTCGAGCTGGACGAGATCCGGGTCACCAGCCGGCGGCCCGAGTCGCGGGAGGCGTTCGCCGAGCAGTTGCGGGCGGCGACGGCGACGCCGGTGCGGGCGGTCGCCACGGCGGACGAGGCGTACGACGGCGCCGACATCCTCGTGGAGGCGTCGCGGCTGGAGAAGCCGGCCCCGCTGCTGCGGACGGCCGCCGTCGAGCCGGGTGCGTTCGTGGTTCCGTACGGCACGATCAGCGCAGTGGAACTTGATCTGCTCGACGTCATGGACAAGGTCGTCGTGGACGACTGGCGCGAGTCACGATCGGGCCGGTTCGGGGCCCTGCGGGCGCACGTGGACACCGGGCGGCTCAGCGAGGAGACCCTGTACGCGCAGATCGGCGAGATCGTCAGCGGCCAGAAGCCCGGCCGGGAGAGCCCCGGCGAGCGGATCCTCTTCTGGCACCGGGGTCTGTCGATCCTGGACGTCGCCCTGGCCCATCTCGTGCTGACCCGCGCCGAGGCCGCGGACGCCGGCACGATGCTGAAGTACCGGTGATGCTCGTCTCGGCGGCCGAGCAGCTCGACCGGGCGGCGATCGTGGAGCTCGCGCGGGGAGCGAGCCGCGTGACCCTCGCCGGCAGCTTCCTGGCGGAGCTGGCGGACAACCGTCGCCGGATGCTCGCCGATCTCGACGGCGACCAGCCCGTCTACGGGGTCAACACCGGCATGGGCGCGCTGGCCGGGGTCCGCCTCGACGCCGAGGCGCAGCAGCGGCACCAGGACACCCTGATGATCGGGCGGGCGGTCGGCTCGGCGCCGTGGCTGCGCCGGGAGGAGGCGCGGGCGCTGCTGGCCGTACGGCTGCGGACCCTGCTGCACCCGGCCGCCGGCGCCTCGCCCGAGCTGTGCCTGCACCTCGCCGCGCTGCTCGACGCGGACGTGGTCCCGGCGGTCCCGGCGCGGGGCGGCGGCGCGGCCGGCGAGATCATCCCGCTCGCCCACGCCGGCGCGGCCCTCAACGGTACGGGCCAGGTGCTGGACGCCGCGGGACACGCGATCGACGCCGCGCCCGCGCTCGAGGCCGCCGGGCTGCGTCCGCGGTCGTTCGCGGCCAAGGAGGGCGTCGCCTTCCTCGAAGGGGTGCCGGGGCTCACGGGGCTGGCGATCCTCGCCGCGGACGCGTGCCGGCTGCTGCTGGATCAGACCCTGGTCGTGACGGCGGCCTCGCACGCGATCGTGCGGGCCAGCCGGGACCCGCTGCACCCGGCGCTGGCCGACAGCCCCGAGCTGGAGACCGTGCTGCGGACGCTGCGGCGGCTGTGGGCCGGGGCGGAGAGCAAGGCCCTGCAAGCGCCCGTCTCCTTCCGCGTCACGGCCCCGGCGATCGCGGTGGCGCTGCGGGCGGTCGCGGCGCTCGACGCGGCGGCCGACCGGGCGCTGGCCGCGGTCACGGACTCGCCGGCACATCTCGACGGGCGGTTCGTGGGCACGTTCGGCTTCGCGGGCACCGATCTGGCCGCGTGCGCGGGCGCGCTGACCACGGCCCTGGTGCATCTGGCCGAGCTGGGGGCGGCCCGGCTGCACCGGCTGCTCGACCCGGAGGTGACCGGCCTGCCCCGGCAGCTCTCCGACGCGCCGGGGCGGCACGCCGGCATGGTGGCGGTGCACAAGCGGGCGGCCGGGGTCGCGCACCGGCTGCGGCGGTTCGCGGTGCCGGCCCTCGGCGGGGCGATGGAGACGTCACTCGGGCAGGAGGACGTGCAGAGCTTCGGGTTCGAGGCGGCGGAGTGCCTGGGGGAGGCCGTCGCCGGGGTGCGGGACGTGCTGGGGTGCGAGCTGCTGGCCGTACACCAGGCTGTGCAGCTGGGGGGACCACCCGCCGGGCTGGACCCGGCCGCGCTGGCCGGGATCGCCGAGGTGCTGCCGCCCGGCACCGGGGACCGGCCCTTCGGACGGGACCTCGACGCGCTCAGCGCGGTGCTGCGGGCGGGCTGGTCGAGCCGCGCACGACCAGCTCCGGGCGGAACGGCGCCGGGCTCGTGACCGGGCCCTCCAGCAGCTCGACGAGCTGGTCGACGGCCGCCTCGACGATGGCGTCCTCGTCCCAGGCCATGGTCGTGAGGCCCGGGTCGACCAGGACGGCCAGCTGGTGGTCGTCGTAGCCGATGACCGACAGCTCGTCCGGGATGCGCACCCCGGTCCGGCGCGCGGCCCGGTAGACGGCGAAGGCCAGTGAGTCGCTGAGGCAGAAGACCGCCGACGGCCGGCCGGCCTCGGTGAGCAGGGCGGACGCCACGTCGATCGCCTCGGTGGTGGCGGCCGGGGCGGCGACGGCGACCAGCTCGACGCCGAGCCGTGCGGCGATCTCCCCGGCGAGCAGCTGGGCCGGGCGGCCGGGGGTGGAGGGCAGCGCCGGGGCGAGCAGGCCGATGCGGCGGTGGCCCAGGCCGGCGAGGTGCTCGAGGGCGGTCGCCACCCCGTACGCGTTGTCGAACAGCACGCTGCCGGACCCGGGCCGGGTGGTCAGCGCGTCGCCGATGGCCACCACCGCCACCTCGGGGCCGAGCAGCTTCCAGTACGCCGCCGAGGGGTCGACCGGCGACACGAGCGCCCCGTCGACGCGCTGCGCGGCGAACTGCTCCACGATGAGCCGCTCGCGCGCGGGGTCGGCGTCCGCGTCGGCGATGGTGGCGTGGTGGCCGTGCAGGCGCAGCGCGCGGGTGAGCATGACCGACAGCTCCTGCTGCCACAGGTCGCGCAGGGAGCCGCTGACCCCGATCGCGCCCGTGCGCCCGCTGGCCAGGGCCCGGGCGATCGGATCGACCGTGTAGCCCAGCTCGTCGGCCAGCTCCCGGACCCGGCTGATGGTGGCCGGCGAACCTCGCTTGCCCCGCAACGCATAAGACGTCGCCGCCAGGGAAAGCCCCGCCGCGCTGGCGAGGTCCTGAAGCGTCCGGCGCCGCTGCTGACCTGCCACGGGCCGACAATAACACCGGCTTGCTTTTCGGGGACGGAAGCGCTTCACTCGATGCATCTTGTGAAGCGCTTCCCTAGGAGGGAGGAACGTTGCCGGTCGACTGCCATCAGCACTTGTGGCCGCCGCGCCTGGTGGAGGCGCTGCGCCGGCGCACGACGTTCCCCTACCTGCGGGGCTGGACGCTGCACCTGGCGGGCGAGGCGCCGTACGAGGTGGATCCCGCCGCCCACGACCCCGGCCTGCGCCGCCGGGGCGAGCTCGACGAGGTCGTCGTGTCGCTGTCGAGCCCGCTCGGCATCGAGCACCTGCCCGCCGACGAGGGCGCCGAGCTGATCGCCCTCTGGCACGAGAGCGCGCTCGAGCTGGGCGAGCCGTTCCGGGTGTGGGCGGCGGCGCCGGTCGCCGAGGCCGACCTCGGCGCGCTCACCAAGACGCTGAGCGAGGAGCGCATCGCCGGCCTCCAGCTGCCCGCGACCGCGCTGAGCAGCCCGTCGGGCGTGGAGCAGGCGGGGCCGCTGCTCGCCGCGGCCGAGGAGGCGGGCAAGCCGGTCCTGATCCATCCCGGCCCGGCGCCGGAGTGCGACCCCGGGCTGCCCGGGTGGTGGCCGGCCCTGGTGCCGTACGTGTCGCAGCTGCACCAGTCCTGGCTGGCCTGGCACATCGCCGGCCGCCGGCAGCACCCCCGGCTGCGCATCGCCTTCGTGGCCCTCGCGGGCCTGGCTCCGCTGCACCACGAGCGGCTCGCCGCGCGCGGCGGCGCCTTGGGCCCCCTGGACCCGTACGTCTACTACGAGACCTCGTCCTACGGCCCCCGCGCGGTCGACGCCCTCGTCCGCGTCGTCGGCATCGACCCGATCGTGCACGGGTCCGACAAGCCCTACGCGTCGCGCCTCGAGTGCGACTTCGGCGCCGCCTTCACGCACGCCGTGTTCACCGCCAACCCCCGGCACCTGCTGTACGGAGAACCGAGATGACTGACACGGTCGCGGTCACCGCTTCCGCCTCCCTCCCGCCCCTGCCCGGACGCGTCCTGTCCCCGCAGGAGCTGCACGCCTGGGTCGCCGAGCTCGCCGCGCGCCCCGAGGTATGGGAGTCGCTGGTGCGGCACGACACCGGCAAGCGGCACTACGCGTCGCTCTACCGCGACAGCGACATCGACGTCTGGATACTGTGCTGGAACGTCGAGGACGACACCGGCTGGCACGACCACGACGTGTCCAGCGGCGCCGTGGCGGTGACCCGGGGCGCGGTGACCGAGGCCACGCCGCGGATGGGGAGCGAGGCGGTGACGCGTACGGTGCCGGCGGGCCGGGTCTTCGCCTTCGGCCCCGACCACATCCACCGCATGGGCGGCGGGGTGGACGGCTCGGTGTCGATCCACGCCTACTCGCCGCCGCTCTGGCGCATGGGGCAGTATTCGATCAGCGCGGGCGGGGTGCTGCGCCGCAAGTCCGTCAGCTACGCCGACGAGCTGCGGCCGCTGACCGACGCCTGATGTTCACCTGAGGCCTCCTCCACAATCATCAAGGGCCCGCAGACTCCGTCCGCGGGTACCAGCATGATGGACTTCGTCACTTCCGCCTCGGACCGCATGCAGGACCTGGTCCACACCCGGGCGTCACCCCACTCGCCTTCCTCCTCGCCTTCGTCGCGGGCGCCGGTCACGCCGTGGCCCCCGGCACGGCAAGACGCTGGCGGCGGCCCACCTCGCCGGCTCGAAGGGCCGTCCTGGCTCAGCGGCCGCGACGCCGGCCTGCGGCTGGCCCGGCCCGAGCGGTGGGCGGCCCAGTACAACATCGCGTTCTCCCGGTTCCGGGCGGTGGACCGGGCCCGGCTGGTGCACGGCACGCTGACCGGCCTCGACGAGGAGGCCCGCACGGTCACCGTACGGTCGGCGGGGGGCGCCTCGACCCGCGAACCGTACGACGTGCTGCTGCTCGCCACCGGCGTGCGCAACGGCGTCTGGCGCCGCCCGGAGCTGCGGGACCAGGGCGGCATCGACGAGCACCGGCACGCGTTGCACGCCCGGGTGGCGGCGGCCGGGTCGATCGCGATCGTGGGCGGCGGTCCCGCGGCGACGGGCATGGCCGCTCAGCTCGCCGAGCGGTTCCCGGGCAAGCATGTGTCGCTCTCCTTCCCGCGCGACCGCGCCCTGACCAGACATCACCCGAGGGTCGGGGACGTGGTGCGGCCCCGGCTCGAGCGCCTCGGCGTCTACTCCCTGCGGGTCTACGACGCCGTCGAACGCCACTTCGTCAGCCGTCTCTACTACCACGGCATCCGGGCGAAGTAGCGTCTGGACGATCCGCTGGTCCCCTACGCGGTGCGGGCGGGGACGGGGTCGGGGACGGCCGGCTCGGGGGCGCGGCGGTGGCGGAGGTTGGTGAGGACGGCCCGGGCGAGCAGGCTCGGCGTGGCGAGCGTTGCCGGGTGGGTGTTCATGAAGGTGACGTCGTTGAAGGCGGTGCCCACGACCACGTCGGACCGGGCCGCGCGCAGGACTTGACTGATCAGCGCGCGCTGGAGGCGTACGGGGAAAGCGGGTCTTGTGGTCTCGATCCGCTGGGCGTCGCCGGAGGTGGACAGGGTCCAGGCGGCGTCGACGACGACGGCCTGGAGGCGGAAGAAGGCGGTGGCCGGCTCGGTCAGGTCGGGGCGCCCGCAGAGGTACTCGGACAGGCACGACGCCTGGAGCGCGGCCGAGCTCATGCCCTGGCCGTAGATCGGGTTGAAGGAGGCGACCGCGTCGCCCAGGCTGACCAGCCGGGCGGGCAGCCGCGTCACGCGCTCGTAGTGGCGGCGGCGCGCGTCGCCCTGGTGGTAGGTCTCGATGTGGTCGATGGGCTCGCGCTCGGCGATCTGCCCGAAGACGGCCGGCAGGTGCGCGCAGCGGGCCCGGAAGTCGCCGGGGTCGCTGCTCGGGCGGTCGTCACCATAGGCGGCCAGCAACACCGTCCACCGGTTGTCCTCGACGGCGTTGAGCGCGCTGATGTGCTGCCGGGGGTAGGTGGGGGAGCAGCGGGAGATGGCGGCGGTGAGTGCCGGGTGGGGGTCACTGCGCCGCAGGTACGCCGTCGCGTAGTGGATGTCGATCCGCATGCGTTCCAGCTCGGGGGCCTCCCAGCCGTCGCGGGCCAGCCAGTCGGCGAGCCGGCTCGACCGTCCCATGGCGTCCACCACGAAGTCGGCGGTGAGCCGGTCGGTGCCCAGCCGGACCGCGCTGACCTGGCCGTCCTCGTAGTCCAGTCCGGTCGCGGCGCCCGTGGTGGCCGTCACGTTGGGCAGGGCGAGGGCGCGGCGGCGCAGGTGGGCCTCGAGGAAGGGCCGGGTCGCGTTGAGCAGGATCGCGTTGGGCGTCGAGACGGCGCGTTCCTCGTCGACCCAGGCCTCGATCCCGGCGGGCATCGACAGGGTGGCGCCCGCGGCGAGGGCCTCGGCGGTGAAGCCCGGGAACCAGCGCTCGATCTGGGCGCGGCCGCCGGGCAGCAGGGCGTGGACCTGGTGGCGCTGCGGCACCCCGGCACCGGGGCGGTCCACCACGACGACCTCGTCGGCGTGGTCGGCCAGCACTCGGGCGGCGAGCAGCCCGGCGATGCTGCCGCCGAGGACCACCGCGCGGCGCAGATGTCGTTCGGGGACCTCGGGCCGTGTCGTACGGCTGAGCATCCGGAAGATGTCGGTCGGTAAAGAAGTCATACGGAGGGGACGCGGCCCGGGCCGGCGGTGATGCGAACGTCGGTGATTCGACTGCGCCCACGCTGACTCCTAGGTGGCCGCCGAACCGCGAAAGGTTGCCCGGGACCGCGATTTAAGCCAAGTTTTAGGCTATTTTGCCTGGTCGCGAGGGGTGTGGTTAGAGTCGCGCTGCCCTTCCCCCTCTTCTCGACGGAGTTCGCTCGATGCGCCGTAAGAAGCTCAAACTCCTCGTGGCGGGCGCGGTCGCCGCCGCGGCCTCGGCGGTGGCGCTGATCGCGCTGCCGGCCTCCGCGGAGACTGCCGCGTTCACCGTCACCAACGCGTGGAACACCGGCTAC
>NZ_JAUQWH010000339.1 GCF_030757795.1 Actinoplanes oryzae | reverse complement strand
CGTCACCGCGGAGGTGGACGAGACCGACATCATGCTGGTGGAGACGGGCGGCGCGGGGACGGTCGAGCTGGACGCCGCGCCCGGGGTCACGTGGGACGCGACGGTGCGGGCCGTGGATTTGCTGCCGACGACGTCCGCGCGTGGCGGGGTGTCGTACCGGGTGCATCTCGCCCTCGGGGCCCCGCACGCCGCCGCGCCTGGGCCGGGTGCTGATGCCTCTGCCCCTCCGCCGGGTGCCAGTGCTCCTGCGCCGGGTGCTGGTCTTCCGTCGCCAGGTGACTTCTCGCCGGATGCCGGTGAGCCGTCGTCGGGTCCCGGTGGGCCTTCGGTGGATCCCGGTGAACCGTCGTCGGGTCCCGGTGGGCCTTCGGTGGATCCCGGTGGGCCGTCGACGGGTCCCGGGCCGTCGCCGCGGCCGGGGATGAGTGCGATCGTCCGGTTGACGGTGCGTGAGGCGGAGGGGGCGGTCACGGTTCCGGCGAGCGCGGTGGTGTCGAGCGACGGCCGGGACACCGTGTGGGCGGTGCGCGAGGGGCGGGCCGTGCGGGCGCCGGTCACGGTCGGGGTCCGGGGAGAGGACATCGTTCAGGTAGCTGACGGGCTTGCGCCGGGCGACCGGATCGTGATCGGGGGCGCCGATCAGGTGCGTACGGGTCAGGACCTTCCATGAGTTCCGACAGCGCCGCCTCGGACCATTCGTCGTCTGCTTCGCCGTCCCCGTCGTCTGCTTCGTCCTCTTCCGGGCTGCCGTCTTCCGGGCCGTCGTTTTCCGGGCTGCCGTCTTCTGGGCCGTCGTTTTCCGGGCTGCCGTCTTCCGGGCCGTCGTCTTCCGGGCCGTCATTTTCCGGGCTGCCGTTGCCGCTGCCGTCGGACGCGGGACCGCCGGTCGTGGTCGCGGAGAATGTCAGCCGTACCTACGAGCTGGACGGGGTGTCGGTGCCAGCCCTGCGCGGGGTGTCGCTGACCGTGGCGGCGGGCGACTACGTGGCGATCGTCGGGACGTCCGGCTCCGGGAAGTCGACGCTGATGCACCTGCTCGGCGGTCTCGACCGGCCCACGGGTGGCACGCTGCGCCTCGGGGGCCGGGACGTCGCGTCGCTCGGGCCGGCCGAGCTCGCCCGGGTCCGCAACGAGGTCATCGGCTTCGTCTTCCAGTCGTTCCACCTGCTGCCGCGCACCACCGCACGGGACAACGTCGCGCTGCCCCTGGTCTACCGGGGCGCCGGCCGCCGCGAACGCCACGAGCGCGCCGCCGAGCTCCTCGCCCGGGTCGGGCTGGCCCACCGCGCCGGGCACCGCCCCAACCAGATGTCCGGCGGCGAGCAGCAGCGGGTGGCGATCGCCCGGGCGCTGGTCACGGGCCCGTCCGTGCTGCTGGCCGACGAGCCGACCGGCAACCTCGACTCGGCGACGGGCGCCGCGGTGCTCGAACTGCTGGAATCGCTCAACGCCGAGGGCGTGGCCGTCGTCCTGGTCACCCACGACCAAGCTGTCGCCGCCCGGGCGAACCGCCGAATCGAAATGCGCGACGGCCGCATCGTGGCGCCATGAACCCGCACCCCGTGAGTCCTC
>NZ_JAUQWH010000338.1 GCF_030757795.1 Actinoplanes oryzae | reverse complement strand
TGATGGTGAGCAGCTCCTGCAGCGCGTAAGCCGCACCGTAGGCCTGCATGGCCCAGCACTCCATCTCACCGAAGCGCTGGCCACCGAACTGCGCCTTACCACCCAGCGGCTGCTGGGTGATCATCGAGTACGGGCCGGTCGAGCGAGCGTGGATCTTGTCGTCGACCAGGTGGTTCAGCTTCAGGATGTAGACGTAGCCGACCGAGATCGGGTCCGGCAGCGGCTCTCCCGAGCGGCCGTCGAACAGCTGCGCCTTGCCGTCGCCGTTGACCAGCCGCTTACCGTCGCGGTTGACCAGCGTCGACTCGAGGAGGCCCTTGATCTCCTCCTCCTGGGCACCGTCGAAGACCGGGGTCGCGACGTTCGAGTCCTTGGGGGACTCGTGCGCCTCGATGGCCCGCAGCTGCCGCTTCCACTCGGCGTCGTCGCCCTCGACCTCCCAGCCCGTCTTGGCGATCCACCCGAGGTGGGTCTCCAGGACCTGGCCGATGTTCATGCGCGAGGGCACACCCAGCGGGTTGAGCACGATGTCGACCGGGGTGCCGTCCTCCAGGAACGGCATGTCCTCGACCGGCAGGATCTTCGAGATGACGCCCTTGTTGCCGTGCCGGCCGGCGAGCTTGTCGCCGTCCTGGATCTTGCGCTTCTGCGCCACGTACACGCGGACCAGCTCGTTGACGCCCGGGGGCAGCTCGTCGCCGTCCTCGCGCGAGAAGGTGCGGACGCCGATGACCGTGCCGGTCTCGCCGTGCGGCACCTTCAGCGAGGTGTCACGGACCTCGCGCGCCTTCTCACCGAAGATCGCGCGGAGCAGCCGCTCCTCGGGGGTCAGCTCGGTCTCGCCCTTGGGCGTGACCTTGCCGACCAGGATGTCGCCGGGCACGACCTCGGCACCGATCCGGATGATGCCGCGCTCGTCCAGGTCGGCGAGCATTTCCTCGCTGACGTTGGGGATGTCGCGGGTGATCTCCTCCGGGCCGAGCTTGGTGTCGCGCGCGTCGACCTCGTGCTCCTCGATGTGGATCGAGGTGAGCACGTCCTGCTGCACGAGGCGCTGCGACAGGATGATCGCGTCCTCGTAGTTGTGGCCCTCCCAGCACATGAACGCGACGAGCAGGTTGCGGCCGAGGGCCATCTCCCCCTCGTCGGTGCACGGGCCGTCGGCGATGACCTGGCCGGCCTCGACCCGGTCGCCCTCGAAGACGACGGGCTTCTGGTTGACGCAGGAGCCGGCGTTGCTGCGGCGGAACTTGTGCAGCAGGTACGTGCGCCGGTGGCCGTCGTCCTGGTGGACCGTCACGTAGTCGGCGCACAGGTCCTCGACCACGCCGCCGACCTCGGCCACGACCACGTCGCCGGCGTCGACCGCGGCACGGTACTCCATGCCCGTACCGACCAGGGGGGCCTCCGCCTTGACCAGCGGGACCGCCTGACGCTGCATGTTCGCACCCATGAGGGCGCGGTTGGCGTCGTCGTGCTCGAGGAACGGGATCATCGCGGTGGCGACCGAGGTCATCTGCCGCGGCGACACGTCCATGTAGTCGACGTCCGTGCCGGGCACGTAGTCGACCTCACCACCCTTCCGGCGGACCAGGACGCGGTCCTCGGCGAAGGTGCCGTCGGCGGCGAGCAGGGCGTTCGCCTGCGCCTTGATGTACCGGTCCTCCTCGTCCGCGGTGAGGTAGTCGACCTGGTCGGTGACCCGGCC
>NZ_JAUQWH010000337.1 GCF_030757795.1 Actinoplanes oryzae | reverse complement strand
CGCCCGACCTCCTGCGACCAGTAGCCCTTGGCGTCGAGGATGCGGCTCCCGAAGTAGTCGGTGAAGGTGTTGGCGTCCTGGACCTTGTACTCCTGGTTGCCGAAGACGGGGATGGTCTTCGCGTACAGCCTGCCGTAGCTCTGCTGGTACACGCTGCGGTACGCGGCCGCCTTGGGCAGCTCGTACTGGAAGTCGCCGAGGCCCAGGAAGACGGCGGGCTGCAGGGCCACCGCCAGATCCGATACCGCCACGTGCCGGCAGTTGTCGCCCTTGTCCCGCGCGGTGTTGGCGAAGTTCGGGTCGGCGGGGTCGCACACCATGTCCCCGACGGCGGCCACCCGTACGGTGGACGGGCCGGCCGTGCACCGGCTGAGCAGCCACAGCACCACCAGCACGACGACCACCGCGGCCGCGACCAGGGCAAGCAACCGGCGCCGACGTTTCATGCGAACCGCCGGGGAAGAAGCCGGCGCACACGCCGGCGGAGGAAAGCGACTACCCAGCGCACCGGCCGGGGCCGCCGCGCCCACAGCAGCTCGATCCGCCACTTGCGCCGGTGCCGCACGGCCCAGATCGCGGGCCGCCCGGGCGGCAGCCGCACCAGATACATGCACGCCAATGCCGCCACAATGGTCACCGGGAAGAGGTACAGCGCATAGCGCGAGAGCTTCGCCGGGGTGTAGCGCATCGTGAAATCGCCGCCGGCCGGGAGCAGCCACCCGTTCATGTAGCCCTGCAGCGTCACCTTCTCGGCGCCGTCGATGCCGGTCAGGATCCACCCCGGCGCGGCATTCTCGGCGAGCGCGATCGCCGTCGGTCCGGCGCTGGTGACCGTACCGGAGAACTGGGTGGGGTTGTTCTTGTCCCAGGCGACGGTGGAGGTGGACGAAGGCGCCTCCTGGCGGACCATGACGATCGCCGAGGGCGTCGACAGGGGGCGCAACTTCACCTTGCGATATTCGACCTGGGACTGTTGCACGCCTTTGAGGTCGCGCAGGCCGTAGAGATAGACGCGGGTCTCCACCGCGTTGGGGTCGGGCGGGACCAGCGCCTGATAGCTGGTCCAGCCGTTCCAGACGGCGACGGACGGCATCGTGCGGCACAGGTCGGGCCCGCGCAGGAAATAGCAGAACTTCGGATTGCGGACGGCGACGCTGCGGGCCTCCATCGAGTATTCGTAGAGCGACGACGCCCCCACGTCGGCCTGCGCGCCGATGCACGCGAGGTGGCGCACGGCGCTGAGGGTGTAGGTCGTCTCGCCGTCCGCCCCGATCTGCGACTCGGCGCCCAGCCCGGCCTCGTCGGCGGTCTCGTCGTCGTAGCGGAAGCAGTCCTCGAGCGGTTCGAAAGGCGCCAGCACCGACCCGGCCAGACCGCCGTCGACGCGCAATTCGTGCCGGCCGGCGGCGAGATCGACGGTCACGTCGGAAATCGGCTGCGGCCAGATCTCCTGCGGCTCGGAAGCGGTCAGGGTCTCGACGGTCAGATTGCGGTATTCGGTGACCGTGGCCGGGCTGAACCGCTCGCCCGCGTCGGCATGCAGAATGACCTGGAGGTCCCCGGCGACGCCGTCGAGCGTGAGGATGCGCTCGTAGGAGGCCCACTCGTCGTCGAGGATCGCGCGCGGCGCGAGCTCGCAGCCGGACGAGCCCGATTGGAAGATGCAGATCTGCGGCCGGGTGCCGGCGATGTGCCGGTACTGCAGCCGG
>NZ_JAUQWH010000336.1 GCF_030757795.1 Actinoplanes oryzae | reverse complement strand
TCGCGGACGGCGCGGAGGGCGAAGAAGAGGGGGATCAGGGGGTCGGCGTCGGGCAGGCGGAAGAAGCCGGGGCGGTGGGCGGGGATCATGCGGGCGAAGCGGGGGTACGGGCCGGTGGGATCCTCGCGCAGCGTCGTGACGCGCAGGCCGGCGGCGGCGACGGCGGTCACGAGTTCGCCGAGGCTGTGCGGCCATTCGTAGCTGCGGGTGTCGCCGGGCAGGGGCGGGCCGTCGGTGTACGTGTGCGGCCAGTTGCGCTCTTCCGGGCCGCGGCCGGGCAGGTAGTCGTACCGGAGGGTGAGGGTGTCGGGTTCGCCCTCCTCGGGGATGACGCCCAGCGCCGTCAGCAGGGGATGGAACTCGACCGTGTAGAGGATGCCGCCGGGCTTGAGCAGGCCGGCCACGATCTGCGCCCAGCGGGTGAGGTCGGGCAGGTAGAGCATGGCGCCGCGGCCGGTGTAGACGACGTCGAACCGGCGGCCGGCCAGGGCCTGCCCGGCGTCGTACACGTTGGCGTGCACGAACTCGATGTCCGGGAACCGGCGGCGGGCCTCGGCGACGGCGGCGCCGGAGAGGTCGAGGCCGACCGCGCGGGCGCCGCGGCGGGCGAAGGCGGCGGTGTCCGTGCCCAGGTGGCACTGGAGGTGGAGGACGTCGCGGCCCCGGATGTCGCCGATGTCGTCCCATTCGTGGTCGGCGAACCAGGCGTCGGGGTCGCGGAAGGCGGCGGCGTAGAAGTCGCTGGCGGCGTGGATCGGGGTGCGGGCGTCCCAGTTGCGCTCGATGGCGTCCATTCTGGTGCGGTCCGAAGGGTCCATCCGTCCATTGAAGGCAATCGCTACCCCTCGGGGGAAGGGGTGGCGGTGCTGTCGCGGAGGACCAGGCGGGTGGGGACGAGGTCGGTGCCCGGGCGGCCCGGTTCGTTGCGGAGCTGGCGCAGGAGGGTGTCGACGCAGCGGCGGCCCATCTCGGCGAAGTCCTGGTGGACCGTGGTGAGCGGGGGCAGGTAGGCGGGGGAGTCCGGCAGGTCGTCGAAGCCGACCACGCTGACGTCGCCCGGGATGGTGCGGCCGGCCTCGTGCAGGGCGCGCATGACGCCCAGGGCCATCTGGTCGTTGGCGGCGAAGACGGCGGTGCAGGTGGGGTCGGCGGCCAGGGCCAGGCCGGCGCGGTAGCCGCTCTCGGCGGACCAGTCGCCGCGTTGCACCTCCGGCGCCGGCCTTTGAAAAAGACGCAGCGTGTCGCTCCAGGCCTGGAGGCGGCGGCCGGCGGCGAAGGACTCGACCGGGCCGGCGACGTGGTGGACCGTGCGGTGGCCGAGGCCGAGCAGGTGGCGGGTGGCCTGGCGGGCGCCGTCGGCCTGGTCGGTGTCGACGACGGGGTAGCGGTCGCCGGCGTCGGAGTCGACCACGACGACGGGGACGTTGGGGGGCAGGGTGAGGTCGGCGGCGTCGAGGAGGTGGACCTCCATGATGACGATGATGCCGTCGACGGCGAGCTCGCCGAGGCGGGTGAAGGCGCCCAGCACCCCGTCCTGGGTGGGGACGGCGACCGGGATCAGCGTGATGGCGTAGCCCTCGCGGGCGGCGTGGGTCGCGATGGCCTCTACGGTGCGGCTGTTACCCGTGGTGGAGAGGGTGAACAGGATGATGCCGAGGGTGCGGAACTCGCCGCGCTTGAGCGCCCGGGCCGCGCTGTTGGGGCGGTAGCCCAGCTCCTGCATGGCGTCGAGCACCTGGCGCCGGGTGGACT
>NZ_JAUQWH010000335.1 GCF_030757795.1 Actinoplanes oryzae | reverse complement strand
GTCAGGGCCTCCTCGGTCTGGCGCGCGATCTCCGCCTCCTCGTCGGTGGGGACCACGCACACGGCGATCCGGCCGCCCTCCGTCGAGATGATCGTCTCGCCGCGCTCGTTGCGGGCCGGGTCGATCTCGATGCCCAGTGGCGCCAGGCCGGACAGCGCCGCCGCGCGGACCGCCGGGGCGTTCTCGCCCACGCCGGCCGTGAAGGTGACCGCGTCGACGCGACCGAGAACCGCCAGGTAGCTGCCCACATACTCCTTGATGCGGCGGCAGTAGAGGTCGAAGGCGAGCGTGGCCCGCTCGTCGCCCTCGGCGCGGCGGCGGGTGACGGCTCGCATGTCGTTGTCGCCGGAGACGCCCTGGAGGCCGGCGAAGCGGGTGAGGGAGCGCTCGATCTCCGCCAGGGGCAGGCCGGCCTCCCGGTGCAGGTGGAAGATCACCGACGGGTCGATGTCGCCGCTGCGGGTGCCCATGACCAGGCCGGCCAGCGGGGACATGCCCATCGACGTGGCGACGCTGCGGCCGCCCTCGACCGCGCACGCGCTCGCGCCGTTGCCGAGGTGCAGGGTGATCACGTTGGTGTCGGCGACCGGGCGGCCGAGGAGCTCCGCGGTGCGCCGGGCCACGTACGCATGGGACGTGCCATGGAACCCGTAGCGCCGGATCTGCCACCGGGCCGCCAGCTCGGCGTCGATCGCGTAGGCCGTGCCCTCGGCGGGGATCGTCTGGTGGAACGCGGTGTCGAAGACGGCGACCTGCGGGACGTCGGGCAGCAGCTTGCGGGCCACCGAGATGCCGCTGAGGGCGGCCGGATTGTGCAGCGGGGCGAGCGGCACGAGGCTGTCGACGGCCGCGACCACGTCGTCGTCGACCACCGTGGCGGCGCTGAACAACTCGCCGCCGTGGACGACCCGGTGGCCGACCGCGTCGAGGCCGGTGAGGTCGATCTCGCCCATGACCCGCTGCAGGGCCGCCGTGTGGTCGGCTGCCTCGCCCCCGGACTCGCCGATGCGCTCGACGAGTCCCTTGGCGACGGTCTCGCCCTGGTCGAAGAGCGTGTACTTCAGGGACGAGGAGCCCGAGTTGAGCACGAGGATCTTCATGCGTTCGCCTGGATAGCGGTGATGGCCACGGTGTTGATGATGTCCTTCACTGTCGCGCCGCGGGAGAGGTCGTTCACCGGGCGGCGGAGACCCTGCATGACCGGGCCGACCGCGACCGCGTTGGCGGAGCGCTGCACGGCCTTGTACGTGTTGTTGCCCGTGTTCAGATCGGGGAAGACGAACACGGTCGCCTTGCCCGCCACCGCGCTCTCCGGCAGCTTGGTGGCCGCCACGGCGGGGTCGATGGCCGCGTCGTACTGAATGGGGCCCTCGACGGGGAGCTCGGGATGCCGCTCGCGGATCAGGGCCGTGGCCGCGGCGACCTTCTCGACGTCGGCGCCCGCGCCCGAGCTGCCCGTCGAGTAGGACAGCATCGCCACCCGGGGCTCGAGCCCGAACGCGGCGGCCGTGCGGGCGGAGGAGACGGCGATGTCGGCGAGCTGGGCGGCGTCGGGGTCGGGGTTGACGGCGCAGTCGCCGTAGACCAGGACGCGGTCGGCCAGCAGCATGAAGAAGACGCTGGACGCCACCGACACCTCGGGCACGGTCTTGATGATCTCGAACGCCGGCCGGATCGTCGCGGCGGTGGTGTGGGTCGCGCCGGACACCATGCCGTCGGCGTGCCCGAGGGCGACCATCATCGTGCCGAAGTAGTTGACGTCGCGCACCACGTCGTACGCCAGATCGAGCGTCACGCCCTTCTTCCGGCGCAGCTCGGCATACCGCTCGGCGAAACCGTCCCGCCACTCGCTCGTGGCCGGGTCGACCAGCCGGGCCGCGCCGATCTCCACGCCC
>NZ_JAUQWH010000334.1 GCF_030757795.1 Actinoplanes oryzae | reverse complement strand
TCTCCCTGCTGCTCGTCGTGGCCCGGGCCGGTGCGCCGGCTCCCGCGCTCTACGTGACACTCGTCCTCTTCGTCGTCACGGCCACCTTGTGGATCCGCGGCCAGTACCTCGACGGCCTCGACCACTCGCCGTGGATCCTGCCGAAGCGCGCCGCGGTGGTCCTGGGCGTCGCGGCGGTCGCGTTGCTCGCCTCGTACGTCGTTTTGCACAGCGGCGGCACCGCGCTGGCCGGCGTCCTGGTGCTCTACTTCCTGGCCGGATCGGGGCTGATGGCGCTGCGCCAGTCGCGCCGCGCGGAGCCGTACCGGCTGAAGCTGGGGTTGATCCTGCTCGGCGCCGGGGCGGTGCTGGGCCTGGCCGGGCTGCTCGTGCTGGGCCGCGGGTCGGGGACCGCCTGGGTGGTCCTGGAGCTCGTGCTGCTCGGCGCGGCGTTCCTGCTGCTGCTCCCGGTCGGTCTCGTGGTCGCCGCCGAGACGGGCGTACGCCGGATGTGCGCCGGCCCGCGCCGCACGAGGATCCGGGCGGGCGCCGCCGGTCTCGCGATCTACCTGGCCGCCGTCGGCGTCGTGTGGCTGCTGACCCGCTCGCCGTGGCTGCTCGGCGCGCTGATCGTGCTGGCGCTGCTGGTGATCGCGATGGCGTCGATGACCCAGGCGGACGTCGCCGCGGTGATGTGCGTCATCGCCCTGCTCGGCGTCACGCCGCTGCCGGCCGACGTGCCCGCGGAGCTGCGGCCGGGACGCGACGCCGGCCGGCTGCTGGTCGCGTTCGGCGACTCCTACATGTCCGGCGAGGGCGCCTCGATCTACTACCGCGGCACCGACGAGGGCGGGGGCAACCAGTGCCGCCGCTCCCCCACCGCCTGGTCCGCGATGGCCGGGCAGCAGCGCCCCTTCGACCGCGTCGAGTTCCTGGCCTGCTCGGGGGCCAGGACCCTCAACGTCCAGACCCCCACCCTCGAGGTACGCCCCGGAGCGCCGGCCCCGGAGCCGCAGGACGGCGAGCCGGGCACCCAGCTCGACCGTTACCTGGCCGACTACGGTCCGGGGTTCGATCCGGGCCTCGTGGTGCTCGGGATCGGCGGCAACGACGCGGGCTTCTCGACGATCGGGCTCATGTGCCTGGCGCCGGGCAACTGCAGCTCGCAGGCGTCGCTGTGGACCGAGGCGCTGCCGCAGGTGCAGGCCGGGTTGCGGGACACGTACCGGCAGCTGAGCACGGTGTTCCCGGACACGCCGGTGGTCGTCGTCCCGTACCCGGATCCGATCGGCCTGCGCGGGCGCTGCGACGACGTCTCGCTGAGCGCCCGGGAGCGGGTGTTCCTGCACGAGTTCGTCACCGGCGGGCTCAACCGGATCATCGCGCAGACAGCGACCGAGTTCGGCTTCTACTACCTGGGCGACATGCAGACCGCCCTGTCCGACGCGCACCTGCAGCTCTGCGACGAGCGCAACCAGGGGCGGCCCGGGCTCAACTTCATCGGCGTGCGGTCGGTGCGGGGCGTGGCCGAGCAGCGGTTCAACCCGGCGAACTGGTCGCACAGCAGCCTGCACCCGAACGAGCGCGGCCACGCGGCGATGCTGCGTGCCTTCGAGAAGTGGCTGCCGGCGGAGCTGGGCACGCTGCCGCCGCGGCTGCCCGCCAGTCCGGCGCCGGCGGCGACGCTCGCCGCGGAGGCGGACGCCCCGGCGGCCGTGCCCCCGTGCGACGTGCTCGACACCAGCCCCCAGGGGTGCCGGCCGCTCGGGATGCAGTGGGCCAAGGGCCGGATCGCCGCCATGCTGCTCGCCCAGGGCTGGCTCGGCCTGGTGGCGCTGGCCGGGATCTGGCTCGCCGCCGTCGCCTTCTTCGGGGACCGCCGGCACGCGGCCCTGCGCGCCGCCGCCGAGATCAAAAAGAGCCCCACCGGCGCCTGAGGCCCGGGTGGAAGATCAAATTACTCTGATCAGAAACGGTCACAAGGCTTGTACTCGGGGTCGTGCACGCTGGTCGCGGCCGGACACCCCGTCCGGCCGC
>NZ_JAUQWH010000333.1 GCF_030757795.1 Actinoplanes oryzae | reverse complement strand
GGAAAGGCTGGTGAAGCGGCTCGTGGGCCACACGACGACGAAGGCGCGGCCGATGACGTTGTCGACCGGGACCGGGCCCTGACAGCGGGCGTCCTGGGAGACCAGCCGGTGGTCGCCCATGACGAACATCTCACCCTCAGGGACGACGACCTCGGCGAAGCGCCGGCTGCTGCACTGCCTCGGGTTGGGCGGCTGGTCCAGCGGGGAGTTCTCCTCGACGTACGGCTCGTCGATCGGCACGCCGTTGACGGTGATCCGGCCCTCGGAGTCGCAGCAGGCGACCTTGTCACCGGCGACGCCGATGACCCGCTTGATGAAGTCGCGCTCGCCGGGCCGGGAGACGCCGACGAGGTCACCGATCGTGCGGCCGAGCCGGGCCCCGAACGAGTTGTCGAGGGGCGTGGCGGGCTGCTCGGGGGCCCAGTTGTCGGTGCCCCGGAAGACGACGATCTCGCCGCGCTGCGGCTCCCGGATGTCGTAGACGACCTTGTTGACCAGGACGCGGTCCTGGATGAGCAGGGTGTTCTCCATCGACCCGGAGGGGATGAAGAAGGCCTGGACCAGGAAGGTGCGGATCAGCACGGCCAGACAGAAGGCCACGACCAGCAGCAGCGGAAGCTCCTGCCACAGCGGCATCTCCTTGCGGCGGAGCACCCGGCCACGGCGCCGCCCGGAGGAGGAGCCCCGGTACCCCTGCATCGGTTCCACGCTATGTCTCTCCCGCCGCCGTCCAGGCGATTCGAGCCCGGATACAGCACTACCGCCCGCAGTCCCCCGCGGGGAACAGGTCGGGCGGTAGTGCGAATGGCCCACCGGCGGGGCAATTACCCCTCCGGCACTGATTCCCATCCGTCACGTGCGCAAGCCTAGCCAGCCCGCGCACAAAACGTCAGTCCGAGTGAAGTTACGGCTCGGACCGCGAAGGAGTTCAGCTGACGGTCTGCTTCTCGCGCAGCTCCTTGATCTTGGCCTTCTTGCCGCGGAGCTCGCGCAGGTAGTAGAGCTTGGCGCGACGGACGTCACCGCGGGTGACAACCTCGATCTTGTCGATCGCCGGGCTGTTGAGCGGGTAGGTACGCTCGACACCGACGCCGAAGCTGATCTTGCGGATCTTGAAGGTCTCGCGCAGGCCACCGCCCTGGCGGCTGATCACGACGCCCTGGAAGACCTGGACGCGGGAGCGGTTGCCCTCCACGACCCGGGCGTAGACCTTGAGCGTGTCACCGGCCCGGAAGTCGGGAATGTCGGTGCGCTGCGACTGGGCGTCGAGAGCGTCCAGCGTGTTCATCGCTGCATCCTCGTGTTCCTCAAAGCGCACCGGGAGTTCGATGCGCGAATGGGTCCTGCTGATTCCCCGGCGGGGAGATCCTCGCCCGCGCGCCCACGGCGTGGGGCACGAACGGCAACCTCCCTACTTTGCCACACCCGACCCCGGGATCCGAAATCCGGCGTCCTCGATGGCGGCCCGGTCCTTCTTGTCGAGCTTCTCCGGCGGATAGGCGTCGAACAGGTCCGGCCGCCGGGTCGCGGTCCGCAGCAGGGATTGCGTACGCCGCCACCGCGCGATCCGCCCGTGATCGCCCGACCGCAGCACGTCGGGCACCTCGCGGCCCTCCCACACGGCCGGCTTGGTGTAGACGGGCGCCTCGAGCAGCCCGTCCCCGTGCGACTCCTCGGTCAGCGACTCGGCGTTGCCGAGCACCCCGGGCAGCAGCCGGGTGACGGCCTCCATGATCACGATGACCGCGACCTCGCCGCCGAACAGCACGTAGTCCCCGAGCGAGATCTCGCGCACCGGCATCCGCTCGGCGGCCGCGTCGATGACCCGCTGGTCGATGCCCTCGTACCGGCCGCACGCGAAGACAAGGTGATCAAGGGTCGCCAGGGAAGCGGCGTCCGCCTGCGTGAACGGCTTGCCCACGGGCGACGGCACGACCAGGACGGAGGAGGGCGACGCGACGGCGGCGAGCGCGGAGGCCCACGGCTCCGGGCGCATGACCATGCCCGGCCCGCCCCCGTACG
>NZ_JAUQWH010000332.1 GCF_030757795.1 Actinoplanes oryzae | reverse complement strand
AGAATCGTGCGCTCGTCGACCGCCTCGAGCCGGACTCGCGCGAGGACTGGCTGATCGTGGCCGGCGACGTCGCCGAGCAGGCCGGGCAGGTCGAGACGACGCTGCGGCTGCTGCGCTCGCGCTTCGCCGAGGTGATCTGGGCGCCGGGCAACCACGAGCTGTGGACGCACCCGCGCGACCCGCTCACGCTGCGCGGCGCCGAGCGCTACGACCGGCTCGTCGCGATCTGCCGGCACCTGGGCGTCCGCACGCCCGAGGACGAATTCGCGGTCTGGCGCGGCGAGGGCGGCCCAGCCGTCGTGGCACCCCTCTTCCTGCTGTACGACTACACGTGGCGAGCGCCCGGGACGAGCACCAAGGCGGAGTCGCTGGCGTACGCGTACCGGACCGGCGTGGTGTGCACCGACGAGCAGCTGCTGCACGCGGACCCGTACCCGGATCGGGAGACCTGGTGCCGAGAGCGCGTCGCGCTGACCGAGCAGCGCCTGGCCGCCGTGGACCCGGAGACGCCGATGGTGCTGGTCAGCCACTGGCCGCTGCACCGGCACCCGACCGAGGTGCTGTGGTACCCGGAGTTCGCCCAGTGGTGCGGCACCGACCTGACGGCCGGCTGGCACCGCAAGTTCAACGTGGCCGCCTGCGTCTACGGCCACCTGCACATCCCGCGCACCACGTGGCAGGACGGCGTACCGTTCCACGAGGTGTCACTGGGCTACCCCCGCGAGTGGAAGCGCCGCGACAAGCCGCCCGTCCTGCTGCACAAGGTGCTCGGATGAAGACCTTCGCCCTCACCCTCGTCGCCCTGCTCAGCGCGCTCACCCTGGGCACCGCCCTGCTCGCCGGCGACGCGCCGCGCCTCGACAGCGGCGGCCAGACCCTGACCGACGCCGTCGTCGTCGCCACCACCGGCGGCACGATCGAGCTGAAGGTGTCGGACCCGGTCAAGGACGTGCGCTGCCGGATCGCCGGCAGCGACTTCGCCGGGGAGCCGCCCACCGTCGGCGAGGTCGTGCCGGTGACCCCCTCGTGCGAGCTGGCCCACGTCACCGGCGTGCTGCCGCGCGACAGCCTGGCGCTCACCGGCCTGGCCGGCGTGGCGATCCTCGGGGTCTGGGGCGGCCTGCGGATCCGCCGGGCGCGGCGCCGGCGCGGCCAGGATCAGGCGCTCGCCACGTACCTGTCGCGGAACGTCGCCCGGTAGGCCTGCGGCGTCGTGCCCAGCCGCTGCCCGAAGTGGTGGCGCAGATTGGCCGCGGTGCCGAAGCCGGTGCGCCCGGCGATCGCGTCGACGCCCAGCCCGGTCTCCTCGAGCAGCCGCCGGGCCAGCAGCACCCGCTGGCCGGTCAGCCAGTCGTGCGGCGTCGTGCCGGTCTCGGCCCGGAACCTGCGGGCGAAGGTGCGCGGCGCCATCAGCGCCCGGGCGGCCATCGTGTCGACGGTGTGCGGGGCGTCCAGGGTGGCCAGCACCTCGGTGAGCAGCGGCTGCAGCGTCTCGCACTCGACCGCCCGCACGGGCGTCTCGATGAACTGCGCCTGCCCGCCGTCGCGGTGCGGCGGCACCACCATGCGCCGCGCGATCTGCGTCGCCACCGCCGAGCCCTGCTCGAGCCGGATCAGATGCAGCCCGCAGTCCACGGCCGCCGCCGTCCCCGCGCTGGTCAGCACCCGCCCGTCGGCGACATAGAGGACGCCCGGGTCCACGTCGGCCGCCGGGTGGTCGGCCGCCAGCCGGTCGGTGTGCCGCCAGTGCGTCGTGCAGCGCCGCCCGTCGAGCAGCCCGGCCGCGCCGAGCGCGAACGCCCCGGTGCACACGCCGGCCACCCAGGCCCCGCGCGCATGCGCCCGGCGCAGGACCTCGATCACCTCCCGCGGCGGCGGCGCCGAGGTGTCGTAGGGCACGACCGCGACCAGGTCGGCCTCGTCGGCCGCCGCCAGGTCGTGGTCGGGAAAGATCGAGAACCCCGCGTGGGTACGCACGGGAGCGCCGCCGATCGTGCACACCGCGAAGTCGTACGCGGGCAGGCCCTCGGCCGTGCGGTCGTAA
>NZ_JAUQWH010000331.1 GCF_030757795.1 Actinoplanes oryzae | reverse complement strand
AGACCTGGGCGGCCGTGTCGAGCAGCCGGGAGCGCGCTTCCGAGGGCCGGCCCTCGGGTTCGTCGTGTCGCATCCTCGCACTATATCGGATAGAACGTTCGGTCTCCAATGGTCGAGAGCGGCAGAAGTGCCAGCGTGCCCTGCGCGCCGGTGACTCCGGCACCGCCGGGCGCCTCGCGCCGCGGGACGCGCAGGGCGGGTCTGGCCGCGCTGAGGCAGACGCCGCGACCGGCCTCCGCATCGCTCGACCACCGGGGTCGCCCCGAAGCCGGTGCCCACCTGCTCGCGGCCGTCGAGGACGTGCTCGCTCACGGCCCGGCCGGCGCGCCGCGCACTCCCGGCCTGCACGGCTTCGGCACGACAGTCGAGCTCGGCCGCGCCATCGCCGGCCGCGTCCGCGAGATCTGAGCCGTACCGGAGTCCTCCCCGTCCGCCCGAGCCTGCGTGCGGCGCTTCTTTTGCCCTGATCCCGGGATAGAACGTTCGGTCTTGACAAGGTATGGGCGCAGCTGTCATCGTAGTTCTCGACAGAACGTTCGTTCTTCCGAGTGGTGGTCGGTTCCCGGCGCCCGCCGGACCGGCCGTTCGCTTCGAAGAACCGAGAGGATGACTATGACCACCGTTGCCGCTCCCGGCATCTCGACGACGGCGGCCGCCCTGCGGCGGTTGTACTTCGCGCGAGCCGCCTTCGCCCTCGTCTGGGCCGGGGTGACATTCGCGGTCGCCGACGAGCTCACCGCGCTCACCACCGTGCTCCTCGTGATCTACCCGCTGGTCGACGTGGCCGCCGCCGTCATCGACGCCCGGTCGTCGCGCGCCACCGGATCGCCCGTCCTGCTGTACGTGAACATCGCGGTCAGCCTGCTCGCCGCCGTGGGCCTGGCCGTGGCCGGCTCCTCCGGCATCCCGGCCGCCCTGCGCGTGTGGGGTGCCTGGGCGATCGTGGCCGGCGCGGTCCAGCTCGTCGTGGGCGTCACCCGCCGCAAGCTGGGCGGCCAGTGGCCGATGATCATCAGCGGTGGCCTGTCCGTGCTCGCCGGCTCGTCGTTCGTCGCCGCCGCCTCCGCGTCCGATCCCGCGCTGACCAACGCCGTCGGCTACGCCATCCCGGGCGCCGTCTTCTTCCTCATCGCCGCCATCCGGCTCGGCCGTACCGCCAAGGGAAACTGACATGCAGAACAACACGTACGACGTCGTCATCATCGGCGCCGGCCCGGTCGGGGAGAACGTCGCCGACCGCGTGGTCCAGGGCGGGCTGACCGCCGCCATCGTCGAACGCGAGCTGGTCGGGGGCGAGTGCTCCTACTGGGCGTGCATGCCGACCAAGGCCCTGCTGCGCAGCACGGCCGCGCTGCGGGCAGCCCGCCAGGTGGCCGGCTCCCGCGAGGCGGTGACCGGGGAGTTGGACACGGCCGCCGTGCTGGCCCGCCGTGACTCGTTCGCCTCGCACTGGAAGGACGACGGGCAGGTCTCGTGGCTCGAGTCGGCCGGGATCACCCTGTACCGGGGCCAGGGCCGGATCGCCGCCCCGCGCATCGTCCAGGTCACCGGCGCCGACGGTGCCGTCACGACGCTGACCGCCCGGCACGCCGTGGTCGTCGCCACCGGCACCAGCGCCCTGGTGCCCGGCATCGAGGGCCTGCACGACGCCAAGCCGTGGACCAGCCGCGAGGCCGCCGCCGCGAGCAAGGTGCCCGGCCGGCTGGTCGTCATCGGCGGTGGTGTCGTGGCCTCCGAGATGGCGACCGCCTACACCAGCCTCGGTGCCCAGGTGACGATGCTCGCCCGCGACGGCGTCCTGCACCTGGCCGAGCCCTTCGCCGGCGAACGCGTCACCGCGGCGCTGCGCGAGTCCGGTGTGGACGTGCGGATCGGCGCGGAAGCCGCATCCGTGCGACGGGACGAGACCGGCACCGTGCACCTCACCCTGACCGACGGCGCGCAGATCGCCGCCGACGAACTGCTGGTCGCGATTGGCCGCACCCCCAACACGCAGGACATCGGCCTGGACGCGATCGGGCTGGAGCCCGGCTCGTGGCTGACCGT
Source organism: Actinoplanes oryzae (assembly GCF_030757795.1). Lineage (GTDB taxonomy): Bacteria > Actinomycetota > Actinomycetes > Mycobacteriales > Micromonosporaceae > Actinoplanes. The sequence goes on along the minus strand of NZ_JAUQWH010000331.1, from coordinate 4 downwards.
CGAC
>NZ_JAUQWH010000330.1 GCF_030757795.1 Actinoplanes oryzae | reverse complement strand
TAGGCGCGCCAATGGGCCACGAAGTCCGCGTACCGTGTGGCGATCGCCTCAGCGGACGGCGCCGAGCCGCGCAGCACGTCCTCCCAGATGCTGCGCCCGATCGCGAACCCGACGAACCCCTCGGTGGCGCTCGCCACCTCCAGCCAGTGGTGCAGCCGCTCGGCCGGCGCGTCGCGACCGAGCACGATGCAGCCGGCCCCGCCCTCGGCCGCCTGCGTGGCCACCTGCTTCGCCGCCTCGGCCGTCTCCAGCCCCTCGACCTTCCACAGCCGCGGCGTCACCCCGTGCTCCTGGCTCTGCGCGATGACCTGGGTCACCAGGTCGGGGCGGACGTCCCGGTCGTACGCGAGGGCATCGAGGTCCTGCTGCTCCCCGGTGGGCGGGACCAGCAGCTCGTACAGCAGCGGCACCTCGATCTTGCGCAGCTGCTCGGTGACGTCGGCGAGCAGATCGAACTGCTGCTCCCGCTGCCCGACCGGCAAGCCGGGGTTGTCCCGGACCAGCACCTTGGCGTAGTCGGGCTTGATCGCCTCGACCCGCTCGACCCACCGCGCGCCGTACTGCGTGGTGAACCACTGCTGCCCGCTCGCCTCGACGGGCACGGCGAGCACGATGCCGGCGTCCGCGCGGACCGTGTCGATGACGTCCTGGCCGTACTGCTCGTCGACCAGCACCCCGGCCCGGCCCCGCCCCAGCCGGGGCGCGGCCAGCCGCAGCCCCTCGAAGATCAGCCGCTTGGCGCCGCGCATGGCCTCCGCCTGAGCGGCGGTCGGCTCGTCGTCGCGCACCCCGAAGAGCGTCCGCCCGAAGGAGTCCCGGTGGTCCATCGCCATGAGAAACAGCGGGTCGGTCTGTGTAGGTTCCCAGCTCATGCCGATCAAGTAACCCGCGAGCCCGCTCTCCAGACCGACTCGTGCGTCACACCCCGGCGTCATGGCCGGGCCCTGTTTCGGACGGTCGGGCACGCTACGCCCGGTCGTGCGGTCCGGGCACAGGGGACGGTTGCCGGCGTCGTCCGGGCGGGGGCGTGGTTAGCGTACGGGGATGGATCTGCAGAGTGACCGGCCGCATCCGGCGCGGGTCTACAACTATCTGCTCGGCGGGGACGTGTACTTCGAGGCGGATCGGCTCTCCGCGGAGGAGGGGCTGCGGCACAATCCGCTGAGCCGGGTGCCCGTGGCGCAGAACAGGGCGTTTCTGCGGCGCGTCGTGCACCGGCTGGCGGCGGAGCACGGGATCCGGCAGTTCCTGGACATCGGCACCGGGATCCCCAGCGCGCCGAACGTGCACCACGTCGCCCAGGCGGTGGATCCCGGTGCGCGGGTGGTGTACGTCGACCACGATCCGATCGTGCGGGAGCACGCGCGGGACCTGCTCGCCGGGACGGCCGCGGGGCGCACCGCGTTCGTGCTGGGTGACCTGCGGCAGCCCGGGGAGATCCTGGCGGCGCCGGAGGTGCGCGACGTGCTGGATCCCGGGGAGCCGGTGGGGTTGCTGCTCGTGGCGGTGCTGCACTTCGTGGGGGACGACGCGGATCCGTCTACGGCGGCCTGGCTAGGCTTCCGGGGTAGGGCGCGGCGTGCCGTAGAGCGTGCCGGTCGGGGCCGGCTCCGGCTCCGGGCCGGGGTCCGGTGCGGCCCGGCGGCGGACGCGGGAAATCACGAACCAGGCGGCTGCCACGGCGCAGACGGCGATGACCACCCACTGGTAGGTGCCGACCCAGCCCTCGATGCGTGCCCAGTTCTCGCCGAGGCCGTAGCCGAGCAGGATGAACACCGAGTTCCAGAGCAGGCTGCCCGCGGTGGTGCACAGCAGGAAGGTGCTCATGCGCATGCGCTCCAGGCCCGCCGGGATGGAGATCAGGCTGCGGAAGACGGGGATGAAGCGGCCGAAGAAGACCGCCTTGACGCCGTGCCTGAGGAACCAGGCCTCGGTGCGATCGATGTCGGACACCTTGACCAGGGGCAGCCGGGCGGCGATCGCGACGATGCGGTCGCGGCCCAGGGCGACGCCGACGTAGTAGAGCGCCACGGCGCCGACCACCGAGCCCAGGGTGGTCCAGAAGATGGCGCTCAGCAGCGACAGCGAGCCCTGGC
>NZ_JAUQWH010000033.1 GCF_030757795.1 Actinoplanes oryzae | reverse complement strand
CCCGCGGAGCAGTCGCGCCACTGGGTGGTGAGCTGCCGGATCCAGGCGAGGTCGTGCAGCACCCGGGTCTCGGCGTCGCGGGCGCAGTCCGGGTGCTCCCGCAGCTGCTCGGGCGACAGGTAGGGCGCCCGGGTCAGCCCGAGCGGCTCCGTCAGCTCGTCCTCGGCGTCGGCGATGCAGCGGGCGGCCAGCAGCGCGGCGCGGTACTCGGCGGCCTGGCGGATCATCCGGGTCGCCGGGGACCCGGTCTGCGCGCCGGTGAAGAGCGCGGCCGGGGCGGCCGGCACATCAGGACCGCCGCCCTCGGCCGCGGCGGCGATGGCGGGGTCGAGCTGCGGGCGCGGGTCGATGCCGATGCCCGCGGCCTGCACCGGGGCGGCGGTGCGCCCGGCGATGGTGTCCGAGTCGGCCAGCACGACGCCGTCCTCGGTGCGCAGCTGCACGTGCAGCCGGTAGCGGCCGGACAGGTCGGCGACCAGCACGTCCACGCCGGGCCAGCCGCCGCGCACGAGCCCGAAGCCCTGCACCTCCTCGGCGAACTCCTGCTCGTGGCGGACGGCGTCGCGCTGCGCACGCTCGTACTCGCGGGAGGTGAGGCTCAGCGTCAGCCACGCGGTCGCGCCGATGGCCGTCACCGCCACCACCATGACGAGCACGAAGATGCGCAGCCGGAAGCTCACTGCTCGGCCATCCGGTATCCCCGGCCGTAGACCGTCTGCACGTAGCGGGGCTCGGCCGGGTTGGCCTCCAGCTTGCGGCGCAGGTTGACCACGTGCGCGTCGACCGTACGCTCGGAGACGTCCTGCTCGAAGCCGAAGGTCTTGTCGATGATCTGCCCCCGGGTGAAGACCCGGCCCGGCTCGCGGGCGAGCAGCTCGACGATGCCGAACTCCTTGGCGGTGAGGCCGACCGGGGCGCCGTTCACGCGCACCTCGAAGCGCCCGGGGTCGACCTCCAGGTCGCCCACCCGCAGCACCGCCGAGGGGCCGTCGGCCGTGCCGGCGCGGCGCAGCAGGGCCCGGACCCGGGCGGTGAGCTCGCGCGGGCTGACCGGCTTGGCCAGGTAGTCGTCGGCGCCGATGTCGAGCCCGAGCAGCATGTCGTTCTCGGCCGAGCGGGCGGTCACCAGCAGGATCGCGACGTCGGACTCGGCGCGCAGGATCCGGCACACGTCCAGCCCGTCGACGATCGGCATCATCACGTCGAGCACGACCAGGTCGGGACGCCGAGCCCGGGCGACCTCCAGCGCCGCCCGCCCGTCACCCACCGTGAGCACCTGGTGCCCCTCCCGCTCCAGGTAGAGGCGCAGCAGCTCAGCGTGCTTGCGGTCGTCGTCGGCGATGAGGATGCGTGCGGTCACGCGGGGATTCTGACCCGCCTCGTCAAGAAATGTTGGGAACCGATGAAGATCCGGACCGGTTTCCACGGCGCCGGGAAAACGCACGGCTTCCTCACAAGTTCCTCACAGGCCGGTTCCTACTGTTCCGCCATCGCCGACGACAGGAGTACGCGATGTGTGGTCTTGCCGTGTTCATCAGCAGCCGCCCGGGAGCCGGACAGCCCCCCGCCTTCGCGGCCGCGCTGGAGCTCATGCACCACCGGGGTCCGGACGACACCCGGGTCGAGGTGCGCGACGGCATGGCGTTCGGCTTCAAGCGCCTCGCCATCATCGACCGCGAGGAGGCCGCCCAGCCGGTGCACTACCCGGCCGAGGGCTCCGACGCCGGCCGCTGGACGATGGTCTTCAACGGCGAGATCTACAACTACCGGGAGCTGCGCGCCGACCTGATCCGCGAGCACCAGGCCACCTTCGCCACGCACGGTGACAGCGAGGTGCTCGCCGCCGCGTTCCACTACTGGGGAGCCTCCGCGCTGCCGCGGCTGCGGGGCATGTTCGCCTTCGTCGCGTACGACCACTGGACCGGCACCCTGCACGCCGCCCGCGACCAGTTCGGCATCAAGCCGCTCTACGTGCTGGAGACCTCGGACGGCATCTTCCTCGCCAGCGAGCGCAAGGCGCTGCTGCCCTTCAGCGGCAACTCCGGCGCCGCGCTGGACACCGACGCGCTGGCGCACTACCTGACCTTCCAGTACGTCCCCGAGCCGCTGACCCTGCACCGCCAGGTCAAGCGGCTGCAGCCCGGGCACCGGCTCACCTGGACCCCCGGCGGCGGCATCCGGATGGAACGCTACTTCCGCCCGTCGCTGCGCCCCCTCGCCCTGCAGCCCGAGGCGGCCCAGCACGCCATCCAGGCCGCCCTGCGCGACAGCGTCCGCAAGCACATGCACGCCGAGGTGCCGGTCGGCGCGTTCCTGTCCAGCGGCGTCGACTCGTCCGCGATCGTCGCGCTGGCCCGCGAGGTCAAGCCGGACCTGCACGCGTTCACCGCCGGCTTCGACGACCAGGCGTACTCCGAGATCGACATCGCCCAGCACACCGCCGACCAGCTCGGCGTCCGGCTCACCCCGACCTTGATCAACGAGGAGGACGTGATCCGGGAGCTGCCGCGGATCGTGCAGCTGCTCGACGACCCGGTCGCGGACCCGTCGCTGGTCCCGCTCTACTTCCTGGCCCGTACGGCCTCCCGGCACGTGACGGTGGTCCTGTCCGGCGAGGGTGCCGACGAGCTGTTCGGCGGCTACACGATCTACCGCGAGCCGCTGTCGCTCGCCGGCATCGGCAAGCTGCCGCCCAGCATGAAGCGCGGCCTGCGCAACCTCTCCCACGTGATGCCCGAGGGCATGAAGGGCCGCAGCTTCCTGGAGCGCGGCACCACCCCGATCGAGGAGCGCTACTGGGGCAACGCCCGCATCTTCGGCCCGGAGGAGAAGGCCACGCTGATGCGCTTCACCGCCCTGCCGCACACCGAGGTCACCAACCACCTGTACGCCGAGACGGCCGACGTGGACGACACGGCCTCCATGCAGTACGTCGACCTGCACACGTGGCTGCCCGGCGACATCCTCGCCAAGGCCGACCGCATGTCCATGGCCCACTCCCTGGAGCTGCGCGTCCCGTTCCTCGACCAGGCCGTCTACCAGGCTGCCGCGGGCCTCCCGACCGAGCTCAAGCTGCCCCACAACTCCAAGGGCACCAAGATGGCCCTGCGCGAGGCGATGCGCGGGATCGTCCCCGAGTCCGTCCGCGACCGCCGCAAGCTCGGCTTCCCCACCCCCACCCGGGTCTGGCTCAAGGGCGCGGTCGGCGACTGGCTCGGCGCGGTCATGGCCGCCTCGCAGGCGGACCACCTGCTCGACCTGGGGTACGCCCAGAAGCTCCTCCAGGAGCACCGCGCCGGCGTGGCCGACCACTCCCGCAAGGTCTGGACGGTCGCCATGTTCTGCCTGTGGCACGCCATCTTCGTCGAGGGCACGATCGCCCCGGCAGTTCCGCACCGCGCCCCGAGCGCTCCGCTCACCGTCGCCTGAGCCCGGTGCCCGGAGCGGGCCGGGCACCGGGGCCGGCACCATCGACGGCCTCCCCGATGGTCCGGCCCGAGCACCGCCTCGATCCTTGATCTTGTTCTCCCATGGGGCGCATGGGATATTGAGCGACATGAGCGTGCTGAGCCGTCGTCGTCTGTTGCAGCTGAGCGGCCTGAGTGCCGCCGGGGCCGTCCTCGCCGCCTGCGCGGGGCCGGGCGGCGAGGACGGGCCGTCGGCCGCGGGCGGCGCTGGGTTCGACGGGCCGGTGGAGGGCGAGCTGTCGTTCGCGCACTGGCGGGCCGAGGACAAGGAGGTGTTCGAGCAGATCATCGCCGCCTTCGTGCAGAAGCATCCGAAGGTGAGCGTGCGGCAGGACATCTCGCCGTCGAACGACTACCAGAGCACCGCCCTGCAGAAGATCCGCGGCGGCAGCGTGGGCGACGCGTTCACGGCGTTCCGCGGGGCGCAGTTCAGCGACATCGCGAAGGCCGGCGTCTTCAGTGATCTGTCGGGCCAGGACCTGGTCCAGCGCTATCAGCCGGCCCTGATCGCGGCCGGCGCGCGGGACGGCAAGCAGCTCGGCCTGCCGTACCAGCTGGTTTTCAACATGCCGGTCACCAACACGGAGCTGCTCGCGAAGCACGGGTTCGCGGAGCTGCCGGGCGACTGGGACGGCTTCCTGGCGATGTGTGACACGCTCAAGGGCAAGGGGGTCGTGCCGGTGGCGTGGCCGGGCGGCGACGCGGCCAACGCGGGACAGCTGCTCAACACGATGGTGATGAACAACATGCCCGCCGACGACGCGTTCGCCGGGATCGAGGCGGGACGCTACAAGGCGACCGACGACTGGTTCCTGACGACCCTGCGGCAGTACGCGCAGCTGCGGCCGTACCTGCAGAGCGGCGCGACCGGCACCGGAGCGGAAGCCGCGCAGCAGCTCTTCGCCACGCAGAAGGCCGCGCTGCTCGCCACCGGGTCGTTCATGGCCGGTGCGCTGCGCAAGCTCGGGGCGACCTTCCCCTTCGGCCTGTACGCGCCGATCACCACCACCGCGGACAAGGCCAGGTACGAGGGCGTGTTCAACGCCACGTTCATCCTCGGCGTGAACGCGAAGTCGGGCAAGCGGGGCGCGGCGCTCGCCTGGCTGCGGCACCTCTCCGATCCGGCCGTCGCCGCGACCTACGCCAACGGCACCGCGCAGCACGTGACCGTGCAGGGTGTCGAGTACACCAACGCCGACCTGAAGTCCTTCGAGCCGTGGCTGACGAAGAAGACGCTGCTCGCACCGCGGTTCCAGTTCGTCAATCTGGATGTGCGCTCGGCGGTCGAGAACGCGGCCGTGCAGGTCGTCGGCGGCACGTCGCCGGAGCAGGCGGCCGAGGCGGCGCAGCGCGTGATCGACCAGAAGCGCTGACGTGCGCCGCTTTCCGCCCGCCCTGCTGCTCTTCCCGATCCCGGCGCTCGCCCTGTACGGGGTGTTCTTCGTCCTCCCCGCCGTGCAGGGCCTGCAGTACGCGGTCACCGACTGGGACGGGTTCAGCCCCTCCTACAGCACCGTCGGCCTCGACAACTTCACGACGCTCGCCACGGGCGACGACCTGTTCCGGCACGCGGTCACGAACAACCTCAAGTTCCTGCTGACCGTCGTGCTGGGCCAGACCGCGCTCGCCCTCCTGCTGGCTGTCCTCCTCGTCTCCCGCACGCGGGCCACCGGACTGTTGCGGGGGCTGTTCTTCCTGCCGACCGTGCTGTCGTCGGTGTCGGTCGCGTTCGTGTGGCGGTTCGTCTACGACCCGACGTTCGGGCTGGCCAACACGCTGCTCGACGCGGTGGGCCTGGACCGGTTCCGCTCGGTCTACCTCGGCGACGAGGGCGCGGCGATCTTCTGCGTGGCCGCCGCGCAGATCTGGTTCCACGCCGGCCAGATGATGATCATCTACCTGGCCGGCATCCAGCAGATCCCGCCCGAGCTGTACGAGGCCGCCCGCACCGACGGCGCGACCACCTGGCAGCAGTTCCGCTACGTGACGTGGCCCATGGTCGCGCCCGCCACCGCCCTGGTCGTCGCCTACACCACGATCCAGTCGTTCAAGGCCTTCGACCTGATCCTGGGCCTCGGCGGCAACCCGCCCCGCCCGGCGCTGGACATCCTGTCGACGCGCATCTACACGACGTTCGCCAACAGCCAGCTCGGGTACGCGGCCGCCGAGTCCGTGGTCTTCATGCTCCTGATCGCCCTCGTGACCGTGACCCAGAACCGCCTCGCCCGTCGTACCTCCGGGGGCTCCTGATGCGCCGGGCCGTCCTCGCCGTCTACGCGCTGCTCATCGTCGTCCCGCTGCTGGTCGTGGTCGGCGGCTCGCTGAAGACCACGCAGCAGCTCTTCGACGCGCCGTTCGGGCTGCCCACCTCGCCGACGCTCGACAACTACGCGACGGTGCTGGGCCGCGGCGATCTGCTCCGGGTGCTGGGCAACAGCGCCCTGGTGGTCGGCGTGTCGGTGCCGGTCACGCTGGTGCTCGCCAGCCTCACCGCGTACGCCGCCACGCGCATCCCGGGCTGGCCCGGCCACGTGCTCTTCGGGGTGTTCGCCGCGGGCCTCGCCGTCCCCGCGCAGGCCATGATGATCCCGCAGTACGTCCAGTTCGACCGGCTCGGCCTGCGCGACAGCCTCGTGGGCCTGATGCTCGTCAACATCGTCGTGACGCTGCCCGTGGCGGTGTTCATCCTGACGGGCTTCCTGCGCACGCTGCCGCGCGAACTCTACGAGGCAGCCGGCCTCGACGGCGCCGGCCCGTGGACGACCTACCGCCGCATCGCCGTCCCGCTGTCGGCCCCGTCCCTGGCCGCGACCGCCATCTTCCTGGTCGTCATGCACTGGAACGACCTGCTGTACCCCCTGCTGTTCATCGACGACCCGGCCAAGCGCACCCTCCCGCTGGCCCTCCTCGACTTCCAGGGCGAATACCTCACCGACTATCCCCTCCTCTTCACCGGCGTGGTGGTCGCCTCCCTGCCGATGGTCCTCGCCTACGCCTTCCTCCAGCGCCACTTCGTCGCCGGCATCACCGCCGGCGCCGTCAAAGGCTGACGCCGTCATCCCGGGGCAGGTACCGGCGGCGATCAGGCGGACGCAGGATCGTGCCATGGGGGCGGGAGCAAGAGCTCAGAGGCTCAGCGAGTACGCCTGCCCACCGCCCACGAAGCCGGTCGCCCGCAGCACCCGCTGCGACGCCACGTTGCGGTCGCCGGTCCCGGCCCGCAGCCGCCGCAACCCGTACTCGTCACGGGCCCGGGCGATCACGCGCCGCACGCCGTCCTGCGCGACACCGCGCCCGGCGCACCGCTGCGCCACTCGATAGCCGAGCTCCGCCTCCCCGTCGGCCACGTCGTACAGGTTGAACCGGCCCATGATCGAGCCGTCGTCGTCGACCAGCACGTGGAAGTGGCAGAGCCCGCGCTCCTGCTCGGCCAGCAGCGCCGCGTGCCGCTCCGCGAAGTGCGCGAAATAGTCGTCCCCGCGGTCGGCGACGCTGCGCGTGAAGTACTCCCTGTTGTCCACTTCGAACCGCAGCACCCGGTCGGCGTGCTCGGCGCTGAGACGTTCCAGTCGAGGCATGATCCGCAATCTAGGGGCCGCACTGCGCGGCAGACCACCCGATTACCTCAGGGCCAGACCGCCCGGGCGAGGAAGTCCTCGACCGCGGTCGCCATGCGGCCCAGTGCCTCCGCCGAGGCCGCGAGCCGGCCGGGGACGTACAGGCCGTGGTCGGCGCCCTCGAGCTCGAGGACGTGCGGGGTCAGGTCGCGGGCCAGGGGGCCGTCCCAGCTGGGGTCGGCGGTGGCGCCGATCAGCAGGAAGGGCTCGGTGGCGGCGCGCAGGGCGGCGACCAGGCCCGGTTCGTGGAGCAGCGGGGTCACCCAGACCGCCGGCAGGCCGCGCCGGGTCACCTGCGGCGCCGCGTAGCTGCCGAGCGATTTCGCGAGCACGAGCGTGCTCGCGCCCGGGTGGTCCGCGGCGGCCCGGTCGAGCACCGCGGCCGCCTGGGTGTCCACCCAGGCCGGTCGGTCCCGCTCGGGCAGGCCGGTCAGCTCCTGCGGGCGCTCCCATCGGTGGGCGATGCGGTGCGCGCCGGCCCGTTCGGCGGCGTCGCCGGCGAACATCAGCGGCGGGGCGAAGGGGCCGAGCAGCGCCCCGGGAAAGATCACTGCCAGTCGATCGGTCACGCGCGCGAGCGTAGGGCGCGCCCGCCAATCGACGAGTTTGGATGATCGGCCGATGACAGGGGCGGCGGGCGGGATGAGGCTGCAGTCATGGCGGGACGGCGGAACAACTGGCTGGCGGGGGCGCTCGGCGTCCTTCTCGTGCTGATCGGCCTGCCCGGCGCGGCCGTGGCGGGCGGCGGGCGGATCGAGGTGCGCGGGCAGACCGTCCGGGCGGGGCATCTGCGGGTGCAGGTGCTCACCCCGACGCTGCTGCGCCTGGAGTACGCCGCCGACGACCGGTTCGAGGACCGGCCCAGTTTCAACGCCGTGGCGCGCGATCCGGCGCGGACGTGGTTCCGGGCCGAGAGCCGCGCCGGGGAGCTGGTGCTCCGGACGCGGAAGGCGATCCTGCGCTACGAGCTCGGCAGCGGGCCCGTCTCCCCGGCCACCACCACGCTCGTGGTGAACGGCCGCAGCGTGCACCCGGCGTTCGGGGCGCCGGCGCGCGACGATGCGCTCGGCGGCTGGTACCGGGGGCTGGACTACTACGACGGGCAGGCGGGCCCGGTCGAGCAGCTGCGGTTGCACGCCGGGATGCTGCACCGCGACGGCTGGTACCTGCTGGATGACACCGTCACCGCGCTGACCACGGCGGACGGCTGGGTCACGCCGCGGCCGCAGCGTTCCGGCGCGTACCAGGACGGGTACCTCTTCGCGTACGGCCAGGACTACCGGACCGGGCTCGCCGACCTGCGCACGCTCACCGGGCCCTCCCTGCTCCCGCCGAAGTGGGCGTTCGGCACCTGGTTCTCGAAGTACCAGGCGTACAGCACCGCCGACTACGAGAACGAGGTGCTGCCCGCCTTCCGGGAGCACGGCGTCCCCCTGGACTCGCTCGTCGTCGACACGGACTGGAAGGCGCCGAACCAGTGGGCCGGCTGGAACTGGAACCCCACGCTGTTCCCCGATCCGGAGAAGTTCCTGGCGGCGCTGAAGACGCAGGGCATCGCGACGACGCTCAACGTGCACGCCGCGATCTCCGGCGACGATCCGCGGTTCGCGGGCGCGCAGGCGACGGCGAAGGGCAAGCTGACCCCGGCGACGAGCAGCTTCGCGCCGAACCCGTACCGGTTCGACTGGTCCGACCGCGACCAGGCCGCCGCCTACGCGCAGCTGCACCGGCCGTTCGAGGAGCAGGGCGTACGCCAGTGGTGGCTCGACTACTGCTGCGACGACAGCGTCGTCGGCACGCCGGGGCTGACCGCGGACAGCTGGGTCAACGAGCTGTACCGCCGCGCCGGGGACGCGCGGGGGCTGCGGGGCTTCTCGCTGGCGCGCATCGGCGGGGCCTTCCCGGCGTACTCGCAGATCGGTCCTTCGGGTCCGTGGGCCGAGCACCGCAGCACCGTGCACTTCACCGGCGACACCCGGCCGGACTGGGCGACGCTGGCCGCGGCCGCCGCCATGACCCCGGCCGAGGCCGCCGCGGGGATGTCGCTGGTCAGTCACGACATCGGCAGCTTCGCGGGCACGCACCTGCCCGGCGACCTCTACCTGCGCTGGGTGCAGCTCGGGGCGTTCCAGCCGATCCTGCGGCTGCACTCCGACCACGGCGACCGGCTGCCGTGGGAGTACTCGTCCGCGGTCGCCGGGCCGGCCGCCGGCTTCCTGCGCCTGCGCGAGTCGCTGGTGCCCTATCTCTACACGGCCGCGCGGCAGACGTACGACACCGGACTTCCGATGGCCCGTGCGCTGTACCTGGCGTATCCCGGGCGGGCCGAGGCGTACGAGCACGACACCGAGTACCTGCTCGGCGATTCCCTGCTCGTGGCCCCGGTCACGAAGCCCGGGCTGAGCACCACGGCCGAGGTCTGGTTCCCGCCGGGCGTCTGGACCGACTTCTTCACCGGTACGACCTTCCGGGGCCCCGCCACCCGCACGGTCGCCGCCACGCCCGAGCGCATGCCCGTGTACGTCCGCGGGGGCGGCATCGTCACCCGCGCCCCGGACGACACCGTCAACGTGGCGCACCAGCCCCGCGACGAGGTGCGCGTCGCCGTCTACCCGCACGGCTCCACGACCAGTGAACTGTACGACGACGCCGGCGACGGGCTCGCCTACCGCACCGGCCAGTACACGCGCACCGGCCTGCGGTCGGCGCCCGGCGAGCTGACCATCGGCGCGGGCCCGCGGCGGCACTACACGGTCGAGTTCACCGGCGTCTCGCGGCCGCGTACGGTCACCGTCGACGGGCGGCCGGCGCGCTTCTCGTACGCCGGGAAGTCGATCGTCGTGCAGGTCACGACGGCCGGGCGGGTCACGGTGCGGCACGACGGGCGCCCGCTGACGGTGGCGCAGCAGCCGGCCGTCGACTTCACGCTCACGGCCCCCGACGGCCTGCAGTCCGGCGCCACGAGCCGGCTGGTGGCGACCGCCCGCAACGACGGGCCGGGCACGATCCGCGACCTGGCCGCCACGGTGACCGCCCCGGACGGCTGGCGGATCGCGGCGCGTACCCCGGCCACCGTGGCGTCGCTCGCGGCGGGGGCGAGCTTCAGCGTCACGTACGACGTCACCCCGGCCGGCCCGTCCCCGCGCACCGCGGACGTGGTCGGCCACCTCGCCTACCGCAATCCGGACGACACCGTCACGTCGCTGCCCGCCGCGCTGACCGTGCCCGTGCGCCCGGTCGACGTGACGTTCCGCGTGCTCGCGCCGCCGGGCACCCCGCCGGACGCGACCCTCTACGTGCCCGGCAACATCGCCGAGCTGGGCCCGTGGGATCCCGGCAAGCTCGCCATGACACCCCGGGGCGCCGGCGTCTGGGAGGCCACGATCACGGTTCCGGACGGCACCGACATCCAGTACAAGTACACCCGCGGCAGCTGGGAGACCGTCGAGGAGTGGGGCACGATCACCGGCACCAACAACCGCAGCGTCACCGTGGACGGCGGCATCACCCGCACGATGCTGGTCGACGACACGGCGACCGCCTGGGACGACCCGGATGTGCCCGACACGCACCTGGCGATCCAGTACTGGCGCGACCCACTCGTGGTCTCCGCCGCTGCCACGCCCACCGCGGTCACGGTCCGCTTCCAGCGCGACGTGCAGCCCACGGGCGCTGACTACAGCGGCTCGGTCACGGTCACCGGCCCGTCCGGCCCCCTCGCCGGTACGGTCACCGAGCCCGCCCCGGGCACGCTGCTGTGGACGCCGGCCGCGCCGCTCGCCCCGGGCGCGTACCCGGTGACCGTGGCCCAGGTCAGCAGCACCGGGGCGGCCGGCGTGCCGATCCGGCAGCCCTGGACGGCGACGCTCACCGTGGCCGGGTGAGCGCCGCCCGGGTTCAGCAGCCCGGCGGAGGGGTGGGCGCGCCCGCCTCGACCAGCGCCTGGTTGACCTCGGTCGTAGTGGCCAGCCCGGTGAACGCCGGGCCCACCGTCAGGTCCATCGTGTCGCCGGCCCGCCCCGGGTCGTACACCGGGGTGACGCCGGGCAGGTAGGCGCGCAGCAGGGCCGCGTCGCCGATCGCCTCGGGCCCGTAGCGCAGGACGGCCGGCCCGGTGTCCCCCGGCCCGCTCAGGACGGTGAAGCCGCGCTCCCGCAGGGCGGTGGCCGCTCCGGTGTCGGACACCCGGACCCGTACCTGGTCCGGGCTCGTCGGCAGGGTGACGACGCACTCGATCGGAACGGCGGCGCGCGAGGGTGGCGCGGCGGCCGGTTGCGGCGCGGGACCGTGCAGGGTCGCCACGACTCCGGCGGTGGTGGCCGCGGCGGCGACGGCGACGACCGTGGCGGTCAGCTGGGTGCGGCCCCGGCGGCGGCCGCGGGCGCGGATGTCGGCGGCCGGGGCGACCGGCAGCTGCGCCACGTCGTCCTCCAGCGCGCGGAGCTGGTCAGAGAGGGACATCGCTGGTCTCCAGTTCGTGGTCGCCGAGCAGCCCGGCGAGGGCGGTGCGGGCGCGGGAGAGGCGGGCTTTGACGGTTCCGGCGGGCACGCCGGTGCCGGTGGCGATGTCGGCGATCGACATGTCCAGCAGGTAGTGCAGCGCGACCACCTGCCGCTGGGCCTGGGGCAGCCGTTGCAGCGCGTCGACGACGGCGACCCGGTCCGGGGAGGGCCCGGCCGGGTGGGGCGGCGGGCCCAGGCGCGCCAGGGCGGTCAGCCGGCGGCGCAGGCTGCGCCAGCGGTTGGCGAGCAGCCGCCAGGCCACCGTGCGGACCCAGGCCTCCGGGTCCTCGTAGCGTGCGATGCGGGGCCAGTGCTGCCAGGCGCGGGCGAAGGCCTCCTGGGCCAGGTCCTGCGCCTCGGCCCGGTCGCCGCAGGCGGCGTAGAGGTAGAGCACGACCCGCCGGACCGTCGCGCCGTAGAAGGCGTCGAAGGCCGCGCTGTCGGTACCCGTCATGTCGGTTGTCTTTTCACATCGAGGAACACACCGCTGCCGTACGGATGGTTGCCTAGTTCTGCAACATCGTCAGGAGCAGGCCGAGCGCGGGCCAGGCGGCGCGGCCGCGGCGGGTGACGGCGTACGCCCTCAGGTGCACCTCGGGCCCGGTCAGCGCCACCAGCCGCACGCCGGAGGCCACGGGCATGTCGGCGGGCAGAAGCCCCACGCCCAGCCCCGCGACGATGAGCACCTGCACGAGGCCGAGGCTGTCCGCCCGGTGCACGATGCGCGGCTCGAACCCCTCGAGGGCGGCCACCGTACGGATGACGTCGTCATCGGCGGTGTTGCGCGAGTTGACGATCCAGTCGAGGTCGCGCGCGCCGGCGAAGCTCGCCGGGCCGCCCTCGCCCGGCACCCCGAGCGCCCACGGGATGCTCCACAGCCGGGAGACGGCGAACGCGGGGTCGAACGCCGCCGGTGCGAGGTTGTAGTCGTAGGTCAGGGCGAGGTCGACCTCGTCGGCGGCGAGCAGGGCGAGGGCCTCCGCCGGTTCGTGCTCGCGCAGCTGCAGGCGTACGCGGGGGTGGTCGCGGGCGAGCGTGCCGATCGCCGGGACCAGCGCCCGCCGGATCGCGGCGGCGAAGGAGGCGACGCGCAGGGTGCCCGCCGGCTCGGCCGCCGGGTCGAGGTCGAGCCGCGCGGCGTCGACGGCGGCGAGGATGTCCACCGCGTGGGCGGCCAGGCGCCGGCCCGCCGGGGTGAGCCGGACCCGCCGCCCCTCCGGCTCGACGAGCGTGGCACCGGCCTCCTTGGCGAGCACCGCGAGCTGCTGGGACACCGTGGAGGTGGTGACGTGCATCGCATCGGCGACCGCCCGCATCGACCCGAGGCGGGACAGTTCGAGCAGTAGCCGCAGGCGGCGGGTCTCCATCCCGTCATCGTTCAGGATTGCCGAACGGTATGTCCATGGTTTGCACGTGGACGTGAACAATGTTGCCGGCGTCTACTGGTCGGCATGCGTGGTGTCCCCCTGGCTCTGATCTCGATGCTGTTCGCCCAGCTCGGCCTCGCCCTGTCGGCCGGGCTGATCGACGACCTCGGCCCGGCGGGCGCGGCGTGGGTGCGGCTGTGCTGGGCGGGGCTGATCGTGCTCGCGCTCGTGCGCCCGCGGCTGTCCCGCTTCACCCGCGCGGGCCTGCTGAGCACGGTCACGCTCGGCGTGGTCACCGCGGGCATCACGATGACGTTCATGGGCGCGGTCGCCCGCCTGCCGCTGGGCACGGCCAGTGCGCTGGAGTTCCTGGGCCCGCTGGGCGTGGCGGTGTGGCGCGGCGGGCGCACGGCCAAGGGGTGGGCCGTGGTCGCCGCGGGCGGCGTGGTGCTGCTGACCTCGCCGTGGCGCGGGGAGATCGACCCGGTGGGCGTGGCCTTCGCGCTGGCGGCGGGGCTGTGCTGGGCGGCGTACATCCTGCTCACCCAGCGGGTCGGCGACCAGGTCCCGGGGCTGGCCGGCATCGCCGTCTCCCTGCCCGTGGCCGCCCTGGTGGCCACCGTGGTCGCGGGGCCGGCGGCCGCTCCCCGGCTGACCGGGCCGCTGATCCTCACCGCGCTCGGCGTGGCGGTGCTGCTGCCGATCGTCCCGTTCCTGCTGGAGTTCGTGGCCCTGCGCCACCTGCCGACCGCGGCCTTCGGCGTCCTGATGGCCCTCGAGCCGGTCTATGCCCTGGTCATCGGCGTCCTCGTGCTGGGCCAGCACCCCGGCTGGCCCGCCGCCGCGGGCGTGGCCTGCGTCGTCGCCGCGGGCATCGGTGCCGCCCGCGCGGAGCGCCGTCCCGCACCCGTAGAGTCCAGTATGGCCGGTCCCGTCCCCGAGCCCGTCGCCGGGTGAGCGCCGGTTCCGCGTGGTGAGAGGACCCTTCGCCGAGCACGTCCGGCAGCACGCACCCTGAGCCCGTGTCTACAGTGGCCGTCATGACTGCCTGGCCACCGCCGGCTCCCGACTGCTGGCTGCTGCCCTCCGTCAAGGTCCGCCCGTCCGCGATCGCGGGGGTCGGGCTCGTCGCCACCACCGACCTGCCGGCCGGGGCGCCGGTGTCCCGCCTCGGCGGCCGGCTGGTGACCACCTCCGAGCTGCGCCGCCTGCTCGCCGGGGCCACCGCGTACGTGGACACCATCACCGTGGCGAGCGGGGTGCACCTGGTGCTGCCGCCGGACCGGCCCGCCGGCAAGGGCAACCACAGCTGCGACCCCGGACTCTGGTGGGCCGGGCCCTACACGCTCGCGACGCGCCGCCCGATCGCGGCCGGCGAGGAGCTGACGAACGACTACGCGACCAGCACGGGCGAGCCCGCCTTCACCATGCCGTGCCGATGCGGGACGTCGTCCTGCCGCGGGATTGTCACCGGCGCCGACTGGGCGCGGCCGGACCTGCAGCAACGCTACGGCGATCATTGGGTGCCCGCCCTGCTCGACCGCATCCGCTCCGGCCCCTCCGACCGCTCCGGCCCCTCCGGCCCCTCCGGCCCCTCCGGCCCCTCCGGCCCCTCCGGCCCCTCCGGACAGGAGGCCTGACTCACGTCGTTGATCAAGCACGACGACGCGGACGCGACACCCGAGCGACGACGCACTCGCGAGCCGCCGCACGGCCGTCAGCCCGGTCCGTGTCCCCGCGCCGCCGGCCTGCGCCTGCTCAACCCTCGACCTGCTCGTGCCGCGGTGACGACGGTCGCAGGCGGACGACGGCCAGCGCGACGTCGTCCTCGGTGCCGGCCGCGAAGTGCCCCAGGATGTGGTCGGCGAGCTCCTCGGCGCTCCGGCCGGCCTGGCCGTCGAGGTGGCCGAGCAGGTCCCGGTAGCCGTCGTCGAGCGAGCCGGTGCGGCGCTCGATCAGCCCGTCGGTGTAGAGGACGAGCGCGGCGCCCGGCTCGAGCAGGACGCTGTGGTCCGTACGGGCGACGGGCGCCCGGGTGCCCAGCAAGGTCTCGCCCTTGGTCAGCAGCAGCCGCGGCGTGCCGTCCGGGGCGAGCAGGACGGGCGCCAGATGCCCGGCGTTGGACCAGCGGACCAGGTGGCTGCCCTCGGTCGTGACGTCGATGTCGGCGACGACCGCCGTGGCGAACTGCCGCACCCCGAAGCCGGCCATCGCCTCGTCCAGCGCGGCCAGGATCTCCGAGGGCGGCCGCACCACCGTGTACGAGATGCCGCGCAGCAGGTTGCGGATCTGGCTCATCGCGGCGGCGGCGCGCCGGTCGTGCCCCGTGACGTCGCCGATGACCACGGCGAGCCGGCCGTCGGGCAGCAGGAACGAGTCGTACCAGTCGCCGCCGACCTCGGCGCCCTCGGCCGCCGGCTGGTAGCGGACCGCGACCTGCAGGTGGTCGGGCTGGGCCGGCGGCTCGAGCAGGCTGCGCTGCAGCGCCTCGGCCAGCTCGCGCTGCAGGGCCGCCGCCCGCCGCTCCGCCTCCCGGGCCCGCGCCCGGGTGAGGCCCTGCGCCAGCGCGGTGCCGATGAGCCGGACGAAGCCCAGGTACGCCCCGTCGACCGGCAGGTGCGGGCTGAGCCGGATGACCAGCACCGCCTCCGCGCCGCCCAGGCGCATCCGGGCGAAGGTGCCCTCGGACGTCCGCTCCAGCGCCACCTCCCGCTCGGGCAGCCCGCACGCGCCCAGCTCGATGCTCACCGCGGGCAGATCCTCGGAGCGCAGGGCCGGCGGGGCGTGCTCCAGCAGCCCGCTCACGTCCCCGGCGGCGGCCAGGCTGTCGTTGAGCCGGCTCAGCAGCGCCAGCCGGCGATGTGCCAGCACCTGCCGGGTGGTCTCCCACACGATGTCGATGACACCCTCGACGGCGCCGTCCGTTCCGCGCACCGGCGAGTAGGAGAAGGTGAAGTAGGTCTCCTCCGCGAACCCGTGCCGCACCAGCAGCAGCCGCAGATCCTCGAAGAACGTGGTGCTGCCCTCGAGGTACACCCGCTCGAGCATCGGCCCGATGGTGTCCCAGATCTCCGGGAAGACCTCCGCGCACGGGGAACCGAGCGCGGCCGGATGCTTGTCGCCCAGAATCGGTGCGTACGCCTCGTTGTAGAGCAGCACCATCTCGGGACCCCACAGCAGGGTCGCGGGGGTGCGGGTGCCGAGCACCAGATCCAGGGCGCCACGCAGGGCGGGACTCCAGGTCCGCGCCTCGCCCACCGCCGTCGCACCCCAGTCCACCCGCCGGTACGCGTCCAGCAGCGAGCCGGCGGCGGCGAACGGTTCGGTCACCCGCCGAATCTAACCCCCGCCGATCATCGGAGCACGGCAGGACTCACGCCCGGCGGGTCAGCCGCAGCGTGCTGTCCGTGCGATGCGTGGGCGTGCCGTCGGGGCCCTGCTGGATGCGGTCGTGTTCCTCGCTGACCTCGAGGTCCCACTCCCCCGGCGCCAGCGCGAGTTCCGCCACCAGCTCGCCCGGCGACAGGAAGCGCACCTCGCCGTCGTCGGGATGCGGGTGCGGGCCGTGGCTCTGGTGGCTCTCGATCAGCAGCACCCCGCCCGGCGCCACCGCCCCGGCCGCCCGGCGCAGGATCTCCGTGCGCGGGAAGTCGCCGTAGTCGTGCAGGAACTGCGCGCTCACCAGATCGAACTGTCCCTGCGGGAACGTCCGGGTGAGGTCGTGACGCTGCAGGTCGACCTTCACGCCGGCCTCCTCGGCGTGCCGGGCGGCCCGGCCCAGCGCGATCGGCGAGATGTCGACGCCCGTGACCGTCCAGCCCTGCCGCGCCAGCCACACCGCGTCCGCGCCCTCGCCGCAGCCCAGATCGAGCGCGGTGCCCGGGGCCAGGGCGGCGACCTGACCCACCAGCGCCCTGTTCGGCTCGCCGCTCCAGATGCGCTCCGACGCGGCGTACTTGTCGTCCCAGAAACCCTGTCTGTCCATGCCGCTCAGCATGATCGCCGCGGCGCCTCACCCGGCACCTTCTTTGCCACTATGGCAAAAAGAAGGTCAGCCGGCGCGGCGGCGGGCGCGGCGGGCGGCCAGCTCGTCCCCGGCGGCGGGCTCGGCGGGCAGACCCACCGGCTGCGGCACGGCGGGCTCCGCGGGCAGGTGCGACAACGAGCCCTGAATCTCCTTGAAGGCGCCGCCGATCGCGATGCCGAACACGCCCTGACCGCCCTGGAGCAGGTCGACGACCTCCTCCGGCGACCGGCACTCGTACACCGTCGTGCCGTCGGAGATCAGCGTGATGCCGGCCAGGTCCTCGACCCCGCGCGAGCGCAGCGTCTCGATGGCCTTGCGGATGTTCTGCAACGACACGCCCGCGTCGAGCAGCCGCTTGACGACCTTGAGCACCACCAGGTCACGGAACGAGTAGAGCCGCTGGGTCCCCGACCCGGACGCGTCCCGGATGCTCGGCACCACGAGCGTCGTCCGCGCCCAGTAGTCGAGCTGGCGGTAACTGATGCCGACCGCCTGGCACGCGGTGACCCCGCGATACCCGACCTCGCCGTTCTCCCCGACGAGAGGACCCTCCTGAGGATCTGAGTCGTGCACGCGACTACCTCCCCGCTGCGCGGTGCCGCTTCACCTTGACCCGACGAGCCTATAACTCAGGGTGCCCGCACACCGGGAGGTAATGCCGCGACACGCCGCATACGGACGACAGCCGCCACGCCGGGGACCGCCCCGGATCAGCTCGGCGGCCCCATGAGCACGGCCCGCCACCCGGCACCGCGCCCCGGCTGACCGCTTCTGCCGCCCCCGCCGGGCCACCGGCGACGCCCCGCGCCGGGCCCGTCAGGCCCACCCGGGCCACCGGAGCCGTCCCGCCTCTCGGACCCCCGACCGGGCCACCGGAGCCGTCTTGGCCTGCGGACCCCCGACCGCGCTCGACCGCGCTTGCCCCCGACCAGGCCACCTGGCGCGGCGTCCACGAGCGCGGGCTGGTCCGGTCCCGCCTCGCCGGAAAACACGGACGCCCGCCGCCGACCGGCAACGGGCGTCCGGAAAGCTCTGCTCGTCAGCCCGCGAAGTCCTCGGGCCGGACCTGGTCGAGGAACTCGCGGAACTTCTCGACCTCGTCCTCCTGCTCGTCGGGGATGACGATGCCCGCCTCGGTCAGCACCTCGTCGGCGCACCGGATGGGCGCGCCCACCCGCAGCGCCAGGGCGATCGAGTCGCTCGGGCGGGCCGAGACCCGCACGCCGTCGCCGATCAGCAGGTCGGCGTAGAAGACGTTCTCCTTGAGCTCGGTGATCTCGACCGCCTCCAGCGGCGCCTTGAGCGCCGTCAGGATGTCCCGCAACAGGTCGTGGGTGAGCGGCCGGGCCGGCTTGACCCCCTGCTGCTCGTAGGCGATGGCGGTCGCCTCCACCGCACCGATCCAGATCGGCAGGTATCTGTCCCCGTCGACCTCCCTGAGCAGGACGATCGGCTGGTTGCTGGGCAGCTCCACCCGAACTCCGACCACGCTCAGCTCGCGCACCGCCCGCCTCCGTGTCGCACGTCGTCGCTGTCCAGCAGAACAGCCGGCTGTCCTCGACGGAACAGCCATTGGCCCTGTCGATCATCGCGAACGACGATCTTCAGGCTGTTTCCCGCCCTATCCTGCACGGTACACGGGTGCCCGGGTACGAGCGCCACACGTGTGCCGTGTCCGTTCCAGCCGGGCTTACCCCCTCCCGGCCGCGCCAACCGCCGGAACGCGCCTGGTCAGTGCCACTTTCCCGGAGCACCCCCGGCACGGGCTGCGGCGCGCGTCACTCCCGCGGGCCGCGTCCGCGCAGTTCAGCGCTCGGCGTAACCGCCCGCACGAGCCGGCGAAGGCCCGGCAGAACCGCCCGGACGGTACGACAAAGGCCCGGCGGAACCGGGCCTCGTAAGGGAAAACAGGTCGATCAGCGGCCGAGCGTGTCCCGCAGCCCCGCCCGCACCAGCGCCGCGTGCAGCCGTTGCGACAGCGTCTGCAGCTCCCGCGCCGTCTCCGCCGCCCGGGCCCGCGCCGCCGGGTCCTGCTGCCGCACCAGCGGGGCCAGCAGCTGCGTGAACAGCCCCAGCTCCCGATCGGCGCCGGTCCGGAACGCCCGCAGGTGCCGCACCTCGAGGCCGTGCCGGGCCAGACCCACGACCGCCTCGACGATGACCACCGCGTCGCCGTCGTACCACCCCGGCGGCCGGGAGGTGACCAGGCCGATCTGCTCCAGCTCGGCGAGCAGCCTGTCCTCGACGCCCGTCCGCTCGACCAGGTCGGCGCGCGAGACCCGGCTGTCGACCGGGTCCGCGGCCACGTCGGTGTCGGACCCGACCGCCACCAGCGACGGGCGCTGCCGCACCAGGGGCTCGTCGCCCCGCTCCAGCGCCTCCAGCTGCTCGCGGATCACGCGCAGCGGAAGGTACTGGTCGCGCTGCGCGGTGAGCACGAAGCGCAGGCGGGCGACGTCGTTCCACGAGTACTTCCGGTAGCCGGAGGCGGTGCGCTGGGGATCGACCAGCCCCTCCGCCTCCAGGAACCGGAGCTTCGAGATGGTCGTGTCGGGGAACTCCGTGCGCAGCTGAGCGAGGACCTCCCCGATGCTCATCAGCGCAGCGTCACGACCCGGACGTGCCGCGCCCGGATCGTGTGCCGCCGCCCCCGCCGGGTTCACGCCCCGCCGCCCTCGCCCTCCGGCCTCGGGCCGGCGATGAAGACGAGGCGGAACTTGCCGATCTGCACCTCGTCACCGTTGCTCAGGGTCGCCGACTCGACCCGCTCCCGGTTCACATACGTGCCGTTGAGCGAGCCGACGTCGCGCACCGTGAAGATGCCGCCGTCGCGGTGGAACTCGGCGTGCCGGCGCGAGACCGTCACGTCGTCGAGGAAGATGTCGCTGTCGGGGTGCCGGCCGCTGGTGGTCACGTCATGGTCCAGCAGGAACCGGGCGCCCGCGTTCGGGCCGCGGCGCACGACCAGCAGCGCCATGCCGGGCGGCAGCGAGCCGGACATCCGGCTCGGTACCACGTCGGTCTCCGGCCCCTCGAGCACCTCGTCGAGCGCTCCGAGGTTCAGCGTGGACGTGACGTCGAGTGGGGGGAACTCGTCGTCTGGGCGCGTCATGGACCACCTCACGGATCATTTCGGTCGCCGCCCGACGACGGAGGGTGAGCGATGACCGGGCCTGAAGGCCCGGGCCCCGCAGCGCCCCCGCCGCCGCTGCCCGGAGGCCCGGACGCACGACTATCGGTTTCGAGTGACTACATTCGTACTGGTGCTCCGCGAGCCTAGTCAGCACCGAAATACCGGGCAACCGGACACACGGGAGAAGCGGAAGGCTGTCGATCAGCCTTCGGTCAGCGCCTGGTAGGCCGCGGCGTCCAGCAGCGCCGCGACGGCCGCCGGGTCGTCCGGGGCGATCTCGACGAGCCAGCCGGCCGCGTAGGGCTCGGCGTTGATCAGCTCCGGCTCGTCGGCGAGCGAGCCGTTGCGCGCCACCACCGTGCCGGACACGGGGGCGTAGATCTCCGAGACGCTCTTGGTCGACTCGATCTCGCCGAACTGCTCGCCCGCCTGCACCGTGGCACCCTCCTCGGGCAGCTCCACGTAGACGATGTCGCCGAGCGCGTCCTGCGCGAAGTGGGTGATGCCCACGCGCACGGGACCGGTGCCGTCGCCGGACACCCACTCGTGCTCGGCCGTGTACCGAAGATCCTCGGGAATCACTCGTTCCTCCGTCGACAAGCGCGCCCGCTCAGGAGACCGGACGCGCATACTGCAGGCTGGCAGGCTGACGCACCGCGGTCACCTCGACCGTGGCGCGCTGCTCCATGGTCACGTTACCGCCGGCCTGGGTCACCGACGCCACCACCCCACCGGGGATCTGCAGCGCCGTCTGCATGGTGCTGGGCACGCCGATCACCGTCAGCGTGTAGGGCCCCGTCAACTGCTGACCGTCCGCGATGATGTCGCCACCGGCCGCGTCGACAAAATAGGACGAAGCGACCACCCGGACCGCGACGCCGTTGTCGCCGACCAGCTGCATCACCTCGCCACCGGCGCCGCGCAGCTCCTGCACCGCGTTCAGCACCGCCGACGCCTTGACCGCCTGGGCATCCGGAGCGATCTTGATCACCAGGCCGGGGCCGCTCGCGGGGACCGTACCGGACAGCAGGCCGAGCTCGTCGGCGCGCTTGCCCGCCTCCGCGAGGGCCTCCTCCCGCCCGCCGACGTCCGACGTCAGCTGCCGGCGACTGTCGTCCAGCGCCGCGATCTCCTGCTGCAGGCGCTGGTCACGCGCCTCGAGATCGGACAGGATCCGGACCAGGTCGTCCTGCCGCATCGACGCCAGCTGCGAGTCGTCGTCATTGCTGCGCAACTGCACCACCAGCGTGAAGCCGAACAACGCCAGCAGCAGCCCGATCAGCAGCCCGGCCGACGACAGCTTGCGCGCCTTGGCCGGCAGCGTCTTCTCCGGCTGCCCCTCCTCCGGCGCCGCCTCCCCCGGTTCCGCGTCCTTCGGAGCGGCCTCGCCCGGCTGCACGTCCTCCGGAGTGACCCTGTCCGGCAGCGCGGCCTCCGGAGTGACCTTGCCCGGCTGCGCGGCCTCCGGCTTCGCCTGCTCCGGGTGTGCCGTTTCCGGCGAGGTCACCGGGTCGGATGACTCCGGCGCGGCCACCGCGGCCGGTTCCGGCTCCTTCTCCGGTACGGCCGGAGCGTCGCGCTCCGCCTCCGGCTTGTCGCGCAGCGGATTGCGCATCGGCACCGTCTCCTCCTCGTCCGGGGAGACAGGGCGCGGGGTGTCATTCGTCATGACTATGCCCGGAACAGGTGGCGCCGGATCGCCGCCACGTTGCCGAAGATGCGGACCCCGAGCACCACCACGACGCCGGTGGACAACTGCGTGCCGACGCCGAGCTGGTCACCCAGGTAGACGATCAGCGCGGCCACCACCACGTTGGCGATGAACGACACGACGAACTGCTTGTCGTCGAAGATGCCGTCGAGCTTCGCCCGTACCCCGCCGAACACGGCGTCGAGCGCCGCGACCACCGCGATCGGCAGGTACGGCTCGAGCGCCGGCGGGACGCTGGGGTGGAACACGATGCCGAGGGCGACCCCGGCGATCAGGGCGACTACGGGAATCATCTGCCGCCTTCCGACGGTGTGGGGGACACGGCGGGCGACGGGCCGCCCGGGGCTGTGGTGGCGTTCTTCGCACTACTGGCGGACGCGGCGGGCGTGGCCTGGCGCAGAATCGGCTCGGTGGCCGCCTCCAGGGTCACCTCGCCGATCTCCGCGACGTCGTAGGACATCCCGTACCGGCTCTTGAGCGCCTGGAAGAACTGCCCGGCCGCCCCGTCACCGAAGTCGTCGGCCAGGTCACCGGGCCCGATCGCGATCACCTGGTACGGGGTGCTGACCGGATGGAAGTCCACGAGAATCGCCTCGCCGGCCTGCCGGATCGTCGACGTGGCGGTGAGCCGCTGACCGTTGATCGCGATCGCCTCGGCGCCCGCCGCCCAGAGACCGTTCGCCGCCCGTTGCAGGTCGGTGTCGCGTACCCGGGAATCGGTGCTGCGCTCCCCGGTCGCCGGATCGATCGGCGTGGGACCGTCGCCGACCGTGACGCGGGTGCCGTCACCGCGTACGGCAGCAAGACCGGTCTGGGCCTCCAGCAGCCGCAGCCGGGCGACGGCCGCACCACCCAGCTGCCGTTCCCGCAGATCCGCCACCTCGGCGCGCAGCTGCTCCGCCTGGTCCTGCAGCTGCGCCATCGTCACCCGGCGCTGCTGCACCTGGTCGACCAGCGTCGCCCGCGCCTTCGCCCGCGCCGGCTCGTCGGCGACGGTCTGCTGATAGGCCAGCACGAGCAGGAAACCGAGCGCCACCAGCGTCAGCGCGGTGACGCCACTGAGCACCTTCTTGCGGGTGCCGGTGGGACCCTCGCCCCGGGCCTTGCGCGCCGCCGCCTCCGCATAGCCGGGATCGAGCGGATTGCGGAACAACTCGGTCAGAAAGTCGGGGGTGAAGGTCCGCTTCGGTTCCTGCGGGGCACTGCCGGGGGCGCCGCCGACGGGCTCGGTCATCGGGCGACGGCCGCGCGGTCGGCGCGCAGCAGGGCGCTCGCCTGCGCCAGGTAGAGGACCGCCGCCGCCCAGTAGAGACCGAGCGCCCACCACGCCAGCCCCCACCCGATCGGCAGCGCCCACGGGTCGATCGACGGCACGGCCTCGGCGAGCAGCATCACCGGGAAGGCCGCCAGCAGCACGAACGTGCCGGTCTTGCCGACATAGTGCACGGGCGGCGGACCGTAACCGTGGCGGCGCAGGATCAGCAGCGCCACACCGAGCACCGCCTCGCGCAGCAGCAGCGCCCCGGTCAGCCACCACGGCACGACCTCGCGCATCGTGAAGCCGACCAGCGTCGCCAGGATGTAGAGCCGGTCCGCGAAGGGGTCGAGCAGCTCGCCGAGGCGGCTGACCGAGTTCATGCGGCGGGCGACGTAGCCGTCGACCCAGTCGGTCGTGCCGCCGAGCGCCAGCACGATCACCGCCGCGACGTCGTGGTGCGGGCCGAGCAGAAGATAGAGGAAGAGCGGCACGCCCAGCAGGCGCACGAAGCTGATCACGTTGGGAATGGTCCAGATCCGGTTGGCGGCCTGCACCGGCGCAGCGTGCTGCGTCACGGCGCCCCCTCTCCCCCACAGCCGGCCCGGGCCCCGCCCGCGGGCCTGATCACGCCGCGCGGGACGCCCTCCCCCCTGGAAGGCGAACCGGAGCGCGCACCGGGCCGGTCACTCGCCGGGCCACTATATCCAGCCGCGTCCCTCGCACCCGTCACCCGTGCCGCGCCGTTCCCCGCTTGTTACCCACAGCACACTGTGTACGGCATCCTAGGAGGATAGGTTGATAGGGTGCGGGGGTGGTCGTCTTTCGCTCCATCGTGCTGTTCCTGCTGGCAGCGGTCGCCGAGATCGGCGGCGCCTGGCTCGTCTGGCAGGGTGTGCGCGAGCACCGCGGCTGGACGTGGATCGGCGCGGGTGTCATCGCGCTGGGCCTCTACGGCTTCGTCGCCACTCTCCAGCCGGACGCCGCCTTCGGCCGCATCCTCGCCGCCTACGGCGGTGTCTTCGTGGCCGGCTCCCTGGCCTGGGGCATGATCGCGGACGGCTACCGCCCCGACCGCTGGGACATCGCCGGCGTCCTGCTCTGTCTCGCCGGTGTGGGCTTGATCATGTACGCCCCGCGCAGCTGACGCCCGCCCTCCGCGTCACCCATGCCCGGGGCCACCGTGCCGGGCTCGCCCCGTCGACGGCCACCGCACGTGCACGAGGCCGTCGCCGACGATCACGTCGCCCGGCGTGGCTCCCCGGCGTGGCTTGTCTACGTGGCTTCCCGGGCGTGGCTTCCGGGCGTGGCTTGCCTGCGTGGCTCCCGGAAGTGGCTTCCCGGCATGGTTCTCGGCAGCGACGGTGAGGCGCCGCTCCTCGCCGGGGGCGCGGCGCCTCGTCCGTCGTGCGTGGGTGAAGGTCAGCGTTTGCCGCGCCGGCTCCGCACATAGTCGTCCACGACGTAGCGGCCGAGCTCCTCGGCCTCCGGGCTGAACACCCGGCCCCCGCTGCGCCGGGCGACGGCGTCGACGAAGCGGCGCAGGCCCGGGTCCTCGCCGAGCATGAAGAGGTTGAGCGTCGCGCCGTAGCGGGTCAGCTGGTCGACCTCGCGCACGGTCGCCTCCACCGTCTCCGGCAGGGTCGGCCAGTTGAACCAGGCCGTGCCGTCGTCCTCCAGGTGCGCGGTCGGCTCGCCGTCGGTGACGACCAGGACCACCGGCTCGGCGCCCGGGTGGCGGCGCAGGTGCCGGCCCGCGAGCTTGAGCGCGTGCTGGAGGTTGGTGCCCTTGACCATGTCCGGCTCGATGGCCGCCAGCTCGCCCTGGGTGAGCGGCATGGCGTACTTGTTGAAGCCGATGATCTGCAGCGAGTCCTGCGGGAACTGGGTGGCGACCAGGTGCGACAGCGCGAGCGCCGTCTGCTTCATCGGGCCCCAGCGCTCGTCGGCGAACATCGAGTACGACAGGTCGACGCACAG
The DNA here is from genome assembly GCF_030757795.1 of Actinoplanes oryzae. Classification (GTDB taxonomy): domain Bacteria; phylum Actinomycetota; class Actinomycetes; order Mycobacteriales; family Micromonosporaceae; genus Actinoplanes. Next base: position 39,693 of record NZ_JAUQWH010000033.1, on the reverse strand, counting down.
CGCCACCACCGCCGACGCGCGCCGTTCCGTCTCGGCGACCTCGAAGTCCTCCGGCAGCAGCCGCACCGGGAGCGTGCCCGTGCCTCCCCCGGCGCGGCGGCGGACCGCGTTGCCGATCGTGCGGACGACGTCGAGCGGCTGCTCGTCGCCGAACTGCCAGCGCCGCGACGATCCGATCAGGTCGCCGGCCGCCCCGGCGTCCCGCAGGTCGTGCTCGCCGCGCTGCTTGCCGGTGAGGTCCTTGAAGATCTGCGCCAGCGCCGTGCGGCCCAGCCGGCGCAGCGCCTTCGGCGACAGGGTGAGGCCGTCACCGTCGCGGGTGACCCAGCCCTGCCGGCGTAGCTCCCGCTCGAGCTCCCGCAGCCGCCGGACGTCGTCGGCCGCCCCACGCCCGAGCTGCCGCTCGACCGCCTCCACATCGACGTCGTCGAGGGTGGCCCCGGGCCGCCCGTCGTCGAGCTGGTCGAGCAGGTCGTCGAGCTCGGCGAGGTCCTCGAGGGCGGCGGTGGCGTCGCCGTAGCCCAGCTCCTCCCGGCCGCGCATCCGCTCGCCCCGGCCCCAGTTGAGCTGGGGCCGCAGGGCGCGCAGGTTGTCGGTGAGCTCGCCGAGCTGACCGCGCAGGGGCCCGTCCCCGAGCGCCTGGTCCATCAGCCGGGACAGCTCCTCCTGCTGCTGCGGGCTGAGCGACCGCATCAGCCGCTCGGCCGCCGCCGCCCGCCGGGCCAGGGAGTCGATGAGCTCCTCGACGTTCTCCGGCTTCTCCGGGAAGAACTCGCCGTGCTTCTCCATGAACTGCTGGAAGGCGTCGCCGGTGTCCTCCCCCCGGGCGTGCCTGCCCAGCAGGTCGTTGAGGTCGCCGAGCATCTCGGAGAGCCGCTGATCGGTGGCCAGGTCACCGTTCTGCAAGGCGTCGCGCATGCCGGCGAACCGCTGCTCAACGACCTCCCGGCGCAGCCCGTCGAGGATCTGCTCGTACGTCTGCCGGGCCTCGGCACTCTGCCAGTCGTAGTCGCGCAGCTCTTCGATCGCCCGCGACGTCGACCGGGGCAGGTTGTCGAGCACCGCCTCGTTGAACCGGGCGTCCAGGTCGTCGCGGCCGCGCAGCTCGTCGCGCTCGGCGGCGAGGGCCTGGTCGAGCTGCTGCCGCGCCCGGGTCACCGCGCCGTCGAGGTTGCCGCGCCGCAGGGCCTCCCGGCGCAGCCGCTGGGCCCGGGAGCGCAGGTCGTCGAGGCCCCTCCCCTCGCGGGGCCCTTGGCGCAGCAGGTCGCGCAGCGCGTCGCGCAGGTTGTCGCCGGCGAGGACCCGCTCGCCGACCTCGTCCACGGCGGCCCGCACGTCGTACGGGGGTGCGAGCGGGTCGGGCCCGTCGTTCCAGGCCCCGTACCGGAAGCGGTTTCCGGCCATCGCCTACCTCCCCTCCGTGACTGCTCGTGCGGACGCATGGCGCGGCGCGGGACTGCCGCCTCGCACGGTCGTCGTGCCGCTCATCTCAGCTCCCGTAGAGGGTGCGTCCGTCGTCGGTCAGCTCCTTGGCCAGCCGGCGGGTGAGGTGCAGGCCCTCGAGCACGAACTCCACGCCCGCCGCAGCCTGCCCCGGGCTCGGGGCGTCGCCGAGGCCGAGCCGGTCGAGCACCTTGGCCAGGCCGGGCACGGTGCCGAGCTGGCCGAGCAGCTCCTCGGCCGAAGTGAGGTCGCTGGTCTCGATGATCGCGCCCTCGGCGACCAGGTCGGTGAAGCCGGACAGGTCGAGCCCGCCCAGCCGGGCCCGGAACGTCTCCGCGGTGGCCACCCGAAGCAGGTGGGCCAGCACCTCGACCTCGCGCCCCTCCTCGCCGCTGTCGAACTCGACCTTGCCGCGCAGGGTGCTGGTCACCGAGGCGGTGTCGCCGATGCGGGCGACGGCCTCGCGCTCGTTGCGCAGCCCGGCGCGGCGCAGCGCGGACGCGGCGACCGTCTCGGCGGCCGCGATCGCGAACCGCGCCGAAATGCCGGACCGCTGGTCGACGGCCGGGGACTCGCGCACCGCGCGGGTGTAGCGGGCGATGACCTCGATGAGGTGGTCGGGCACGGCGGCCGCCAGCGCCGCCTCCTGCCGGATGAGGCTCTCCTCCAGCTCCACCTCGAGGGGGTAGTGCGTGCGGATCTCGGCGCCGAAGCGGTCCTTGAGCGGGGTGATGATGCGGCCCCGGTTGGTGTAGTCCTCCGGGTTGGCCGAGGCGACGAGCAGCAGGTCGAGCGGCAGGCGCAGCTGGTAGCCGCGAACCTGGATGTCGCGCTCCTCCAGCACGTTGAGCAGCGACACCTGGATGCGCTCGGCGAGGTCGGGCAGCTCGTTGACCGCGAAGATGCCGCGGTTGGTGCGCGGCACGAGCCCGAAGTGAATCGTCTCCGGGTCGCCGAGCGCGCGGCCCTCGGCCACCTTGATGGGGTCGACGTCGCCGATGAGGTCGCCGACGCTGGTGTCCGGCGTCGCCAGCTTCTCGCCGTAGCGCTCGGAGCGGTGCAGCCAGGACACCGGGAGCAGGTCGCCGGCCTCCTCGGCCAGCCGCCGGGTCGCCGGAGTCAGGGGCTGGTAGGGGTGCTCGCGCAGCTCGGAACCGGTGATGAACGGGGTCCACTCGTCGAGCAGGTCGATCAGGCCCCGGATGAGCCGCGTCTTGCCCTGGCCGCGCTCGCCGAGCAGGACCATGTCGTGGCCGGCGAGCAGCGCCCGCTCGACCTCCGGCAGCACGGTGTCGTCATATCCGACGATGCCGGGGAACCGGGGCGCGCCGCGCCGCAGGCGGTCGAGCAGGTTGTCGCGCAGCTCCTCCTTGACGGTGCGGAACTCGTGCCCGGCGGCGCGGAGCTCACCGAGGGTGCGCGGTAGGTCGGCAGGTGGGGTCGGGACCAGTGGGGAAGCCTCTGTCACGCCGGGAACGCTACTCCGCGCCGTACCCCATCGACCAAGCCTCTTTGGTACCCGATCTCGCGATCTTGCACCCTCCTTGGAGGGTGGGCATGGCTACCAAAGAGGGTGGTCACGCCGGGCGCGGCCGGGCAAGCTGATCGCCATGACCGACATCGACATCCAGCGGTACGCCGCCTTCAGCGCTGTTCCCACCGGCGGCAACCCGGCCGGCGTCGTGCTCGACGCCGCCCGCCTGAGCGACGCCGAGATGCTCGCGATCGCGGCCGCGGTCGGCTATTCGGAGACAGCCTTCCTCACCGAGGACCACGGCGGCCGGACGTTCCGCGTGCGGTATTTCAGTCCCCTGGCCGAGGTGCCGTTCTGCGGGCACGCCACGGTCGCGACGGCCGTGGCACTGGCCGGACGGGGCGGCGCCGGGCGCTACGAGTTCGTCACCAACGCCGGCGCGGTGCCGGTGGAGGTGGACGACGCGGGCCGGGCCACCCTGACCAGTGTCGCCGCCACGGTGTCCGAGCTGCCCGGCGAGGATCTCGCGGCGTTGCTGGCCGCGCTCGGATGGGCCGCCGGCGACCTGGATCCGGCGTTGCCGCCCCGGGTGGCGTACGCGGGCGCCCATCATCCGGTGCTCGCCGCGGCCACCCGGCAGCGGCTGGCCGAACTCGACTACGACGTGCCCGCCCTCAAGCGGCTGATGGAGGCGCGGGGCTGGACCACCGTGCAGCTCGTGCACCGGACCGGGCCGGCCGCGTTCGACGTGCGCGACCCGTTCCCGGTCGGCGGGGTCTACGAGGACCCGGCCACGGGCGCCGCGGCGGCCGCCTTCGGCGGTTACCTGCGGGCGCTCGGGCTGGTCCCGGACGATGCAGTGATCGAGCTGGCGCAGGGCGCCGACATGGGTCGTCCCGGTCACCTGACCGTGACGCTGGTGCCGGGCGAGGCGGGCGTCCGCGTGTCGGGGACGGCGGTGCCCATGACGGCCTGATGACCGGCGGACGGCCTCACGGGCGGCTCGCAGCCGGCGCGCGCCGAGCAACGGGCGCGCTGGGCTGGGGGCGGGCCGGCAGGGGACGGGCGCGCTGGGAGGCGGAGGGTCCAGGCCGACGGGCACGCCAGGAGCGGGGCGGCACGGATTGGGCGCGCCGGGAGGCGGGGAGGTCCAGGACGACGGGCCCGCCGGAGGTGGGACGGCACAGGACGAGCGGGCCGGGAGGCGAGGCTTGGGGGGACGAGCACACCGGGAGGCGGAGCGGCGGGGGCCGGGCGAGCCGAGCAGGGCGGGCGGGCCAGGGGCGGGGCGGGCGGGCCGATAGAGTCGTGAGCCGATGAGTGCCACCTTGATTGCCCGTGATCTGGCCGCCGGGCACGGCGACCGTGTGTTGTTCCGTTCGCTCGACCTGGTGGTGGCGCCCGGCGATGTCGTGGGGCTCGTGGGGGTGAACGGGGCGGGCAAGACGACGCTGCTGCGTACCCTGGCCGGGATCGTGCCGGTCGAGGCGGGCAGCGTGTCGCTCAGCCCGCCCACCGCGACGGTCGGCTATCTGCCGCAGGAGCGGGAGCGGCGGGCCGGGGAGACCGTGCGCGACTTCCTCGCCCGGCGCACCGGGGTCGGGCCCGCGCAGGCGGCGATGGACGCGGCGGCGGAGGCGCTGGCCGCGGGGGCGGCCGGGGCGGACGAGACCTATGCGACGGCGCTCGAGCGGTGGCTCGACCTGGGCGGCGCCGACCTGGACGAGCGGGCCGGCGAGGTGGCCGCCGACCTGGGGCTCGGGGTCGCGCTGGACCATCCGATGACGGCCCTGTCGGGCGGGCAGGCGGCGCGGGCGCAGATGGCGTCGCTGCTGCTCAGCCGGTACGACGTGTTCCTGCTCGATGAGCCGACCAACGACCTGGACCTCGACGGGCTGCGGCGGCTCGAGGAGTTCGTGGGCGGGCTGCGGGCAGGGGCGCTGCTGGTGAGCCACGATCGGGAGTTCCTGGCCCGGACGGTGACCGCGGTGCTGGAGCTGGACCTGGCGCAGCAGCAGGTGAACCTGTACGGCGGCGGCTACGAGGCGTACCTGGAGGAGCGCGAGCGGGCCCGGCGGCACGCGCGCGAGGACTACGAGGAGTATGCGGACAAGCGTGCCTCGCTCGAGGACCGCGCCCGGATGCAGCGCAACTGGATGGAGACGGGCGTCCGCAACGCGCGGCGCAAGTCCAAGGACAACGACAAGATCGGCCGGGCGATGCGGGCCGAGTCAACCGAGAAGCAGGCCGCGAAGGCCCGCCAGACGCAGCGGATGATCGAGCGTCTGGAGGTGGTGGAGGAGCCGCGCAAGGAGTGGGAGCTGCGCATGGAGATCGCCGCGGCGCCGCGGTCGGGGTCCGTGGTGGCGACGCTGCGCGACGCGGTCGTGCGGCGGGGCGGCTTCACGCTCGGGCCGGTCACGCTGCAGATCGACTGGGCGGACCGGGTCGCGATCACGGGCGCGAACGGCGCGGGCAAGTCGACGCTGCTCGCGGCCCTGCTCGGGCGGATCACGCCGGACAGCGGCTCGGCGCACCTGGGCTCGGGCGTCGTGGTGGGCGAGGTGGACCAGGCACGGGGGCTGTTCCTGGGTGACGAGCCGCTGCTGACGGCGTTCGGGACGGCGGTGCCGGACATGACCGACGCGGACGTGCGGACGCTGCTGGCGAAGTTCGGGCTCAAGGCGGCCCACGTCATGCGCCCGGCGGTCACCCTCTCCCCCGGCGAGCGGACGCGCGCGGCCCTCGCCCTGCTTCAGGCGCGCGGCGTCAACTTGCTGGTGCTCGACGAGCCGACCAACCACCTCGACCTGCCCGCGATCGAGCAGCTCGAGTCGGCCCTCGCCACCTATCCAGGCACCCTGCTGCTGGTGACCCACGACCGCCGCATGCTGGAGGCCGTCCACACGACCCGCCACCTCGAGGTCGCCGACGGCCGCGTCACGGGCTGACCCGAGCGCCGCGGCACGGAAACGCGACAAACGCACGAGCGCGGCAGAGAAGCGCGACGAACGCACGAGCGCAGCGAACGCACAAGCGAGCCACAGGAGCGTGACGAACGCACGAGCGCGCCACGGCCACGGCTACGGCCCGAACGCACGAGCACGCGCCACGAGCACGCGGCGGGCGGGACGCACGAGCGCACGCGTCACAAGCCACGCGCCGGGAGGCGGCGTCAGGAGCTGATGCTCACTGGGGCGCTCAACGGGCTCTCATTGCCGGAACGGTCGAGCATGCTCAGGCAGTAGGTGGCGCCGGCGGCGGGCGCGGCCGGGTCGGCGATGTCCTGGGCACCGACGCGGCCCGTGGCGACCAGGTTCGCCGCGGCGCCGTCGACGCGGTAGAGGGCCCAGGACACCGGGTCGGCACCCTCGCCCCGAGCCCACTCGACGGTCACGGTGCTCCCCGCGCGCCGGGCCAGGTTGAGGCGGGGCGTGGCAGGCGCGGCGAGCGGCAGCTGCTGCATCGTCGGGAGCAGGGCCGGGGCGGCGTAGTGGTCGGCCGCGTACTTCGACACGGCACCCAGCCGGTCGGCCCGTACCTGCTTGGCGCTGTAATGAACGCTGCCCTGGACCCCGTACTTGTCATTGAGCGTGAGTTGCCGGTCGAGCTGGTCGGGCTTGCTCCACGCGCCGTCCTCGCCGACGCGATAGTCGGCCTGACCCACGTACAGCTGGACCTTGGTGCCCTTGACGAGCGCCGACCACCAGGGCAGCACCTTGCCGTAGTCGGCCTTGTCGAACCCGATGGTCCAGTACAGCTGCGGGACGACGTAGTCCAGCCATCCGTTGCGTACCCAGGTGCGGGTGTCGGCGTAGATGGCGGAGTAGCTCTCCAGGCCCGCGGAGTCGGAGCCGGCCGGGTCCGAGGACTTGTTGCGCCAGATGCCGAACGGGCTGATGCCGAACTTCACCCACGGCTTCAGCTCCTTGATGCGCGTGCTCATCTCGTGCACCAGGGTGTTGACGTTCTGCCGCCGCCAATCGGCGCGCGACTGCCCCTTGTCCGCCCGCTTCGCGAAGGACGCATCGTCGCCGAACTCGTTGCCGCCGCCCTCCGGATAGGGGTAGAAGAAGTCGTCGAAGTGCACGCCGTCGATGTCGTACTTTTGCACCGCCTCGAGCATGGAGTCCTCGACGAACTTGCGCGCCGCGGGGTTGCCCGGGTCGAAGTAGAGTCGCGCGGTCTTCTTGCCCTTCGGGTAGGCGATCGCCCAGTCACGGTGCTTGAGCAGCGGATGGTTCGGCGCCAGCTTCGCGAAGTCGGCGCCTGGCCCGGACGGTCCCGGCTGCGTCCCCCGGTACGGGTTGAACCACGCGTGGAACTCGAGGTTGCGCTTGTGCGCCTCGGCGACCATGTACGCCATCGGGTCCCACCCCGGCGACCTGCCGTCGCGCTTGCCGGTGAGCCACTCGGACCAGGGGGCGTACGCGGAAGGCCAGAACGCGTCCCCGGACGGCCGCACGTGCACGAAGATCGCGTTGTGCCGCCGGGAGACGGCCAGGTCGAGCCACCTCTGGTACTCGGCCTGAACCTGCGCCGGCGACAGGCCCGGCTTGCTCGGGAAGTCGATGTTGAGCACCGTGGTGAGCCACATCCCCCGCAGCTCGCGCGTGGCCTTTACCGGCTTGCCCGCGCACGTGCCGACGGTCCCCTGCGCCGGGACGACCTGCTGCTGCCCCGGCCGCGCGATCGGCGTCACCCCGGGCTCCTCGTAGGTCGCCGCGCGCACCAGGCCGATGCCGAGCACGACCGCCGCGAGCACCACGGCGGCAACGACAAGGGTCAGGCGGACGGGGGGTCGGCGCATCCCCCCAGTCTGCACGGCCCGGCGAAAGCGACTCATTCCTCCCCCTCGGTCTCTCGGTCGCGGCAGTGGTGGCGGTGCTGATGCTGGGCGGTCCTGCCCGGCGAGGCAAGGCGCCCTGTGGACAACCCGCGGCTGTGGATAACTCCGGGCGCCCGGCGCGGACCGGCCTAGGCTCGTCGGCATGAACGTCGTCGTGGTGGGTGCGGGAGTCGCCGGGCTGAGTTGTGCGCGAGAGCTCGGCGCGGCCGGTGTGCGGGTCCAGGTGGTGGAGCGCGGCCGGGTGGTCGGGGGCAGGCTTGCCAGCAAGAGGTACGGCCACAGGTACGCGGACATCGGCGCGGCCTACTTCGTCGCGGACGACCCGGACTTCCGCGCGGTGGCGGAGGGCTGGCGGGCCCGGGGGCTGGCCCGGCCGTGGACCGACACGTTCCAGGTCTTCCCCGGGGAGCCCGCCCGGGGCACGGAGCGGTGGGCGGCGGGCAAGGGGCTGCGTTCCCTCGCCGAGGACCTGGCCTCGGGGCTCGACGTGCGGCTGGAGACGACGCTGAGCGCGATCCCGGCGGACGCGGACGCCGTGGTGCTCGCCATGCCGGGGCCCCAGGCGCTGCGCCTGGACCCGCCCGGTGCGGTGGCGGAGGCGGCGCGGGCCCAGCGCTGGGAGCCGGTGATCGCGGCCGTGCTCACGTATCCGGAGCGGGTGTGGGGCGAGCTGCACGGCGCGTTCGTGAACGACCATCCCGTGCTCGCGACCGTCTGTAACGACGGCGATCGGCGCGGGGACGGCGCCCCGGTGCTGGTGGCGCATTCGACGGCGGAGCTGGCCCGGCGGCACCTGGACGATCCGGCGCAGGCCGGGCCGCTGCTCGCGGCGGCGGCCGGGGAGCTGCTCGGCATCAAGGAGGAGCCGGAGGTCGCCACGCACCGGTGGACATTCGCGCAGCCGGCCGCCGGGGAGACGCGGCCGTTCGTGACCGACGGGCGGGTCTGGCTGGCCGGCGACGCCTTCGGCAAGCCGCGCGTCCAGACGGCCTGGCTGTCCGGACGCGCGGTCGCCCAGGCGATCCTGGCGGCCCAGTCCACCGCGGGGTGACCACGAGGACCACCATGCGGGGAGCGAGAACCACCATGCGGTGAGCACGAGGCACACCGCGCGCTGACCACGAGAGCCGCCGCGCGGTAAGCCGGAGAACCAAGCCGCCGTGAGCACCGCGCGGACAAGGGCGGAGCGACCAGCCGCGCGCCGCCCAGCCCGGCCAGCTCAGAGCACCGTGCGGTAGACCTCGAGGGTGTCGCGGGCGATCGTCGACCAGGAGAACTTCTCGACGGCCCGGCGGCGGCCGGCGAGGCCCATCTCCCGGGCGCGGCCGGGGTCCTGGACCAGGGTGGTGATGGCCGCGGCGAGGTCGGCGACGAAGCGGTCCGGGTCGAGCGGGGTGCCCGTGCCGTCCTCGGCCTGGGCGATCGGCACCAGCAGGCCGGTCTCGCCGTCGGCGACGACCTCGGGGATGCCGCCGGTGGCGGTGGCCACGACGGCGGTCTCGCAGGCCATGGCCTCGAGGTTGACGATGCCCATCGGCTCGTAGATCGACGGGCACACGAAGACCGTCGCGTGCGTCAGGACCTGCACGACCTCGTGCTTGGGCAGCATCTCCTGCACCCAGATCACGCCCTCGGGGTCGCGGGCGCCGCGCAGCTGGGTGGCGAGCCCCTCGACCTCGGCGGCGATCTCCTTGGTGTCGGGGGCGCCGGCGAGGAGCACGATCTGCACGTCCTTGGGCAGGTCCTGGCAGGCGCGCATCAGGTAGGGCAGGCCCTTCTGCCGGGTGATGCGCCCGACGAAGACCACGCTCGGCCGGTTCAGGTCGATGCCGAGGCGCTCGACGACGTCGGTGCCGCGGTTGGGGGCGTACTGCTCGGTGTCGATGCCGTTGTAGACCACGTGGATCTTGCCGGGGTCCACCGAGGGGTAGGCCCGCAGCACGTCCCGGCGCATGCCACCGGACACGGCGATGACGGCGTCGGCGTTCTCGATGGCCGTGCGCTCACAGAAGCTCGACAGGGCGTAGCCGCCGCCGAGCTGTTCCGCCTTCCACGGGCGCAGCGGCTCGAGGCTGTGGGTCGTCACCACGTGCGGCACGCCGTGCAGGAGCTTGGCCGTGTGGCCGGCGAAGTTGGCGTACCAGGTGTGGCTGTGCACCAGGTCCGTGCCCGCCGCGCCGGCGGCGATCGCCAGGTCGACGCCCATGGTCTGCAGGGCGGCGTTGGCGTCGGCCAGGGTCTCCGGCACCGGGTACGCGGTGACGCCCGGCTCGGTGCGCGGGGCGCCGAAGCAGTGCACCCGGACGTCGGCGAGCGCGCGCAGGTCACGGGTCAGGTATTCGAGGTGCACCCCGGCGCCGCCGTAGACCTCCGGGGGATACTCCCGGGTGATCAGGTCGACGCGGAGGTCAAATTTCGAGCGCGAGTCGGTCACGTCACGCACAATAGTGCGTCCGGCTGGCGGAAGAGGGCGCGGAATTATAGGTTCACGGGCATGGCTCCCAAGGTGCTCGCAATCGTTCTGGCAGGTGGCGAAGGCAAGCGCCTGATGCCCCTCACCGCGGACCGGGCCAAGCCCGGTGTCCCGTTCGGCGGCATCTACCGCATGATCGACTTCGTCCTGTCGAATCTCGCCAACGGCGGCTATCTCAAGATCGTCGTCCTCACCCAGTACAAGTCGCACTCCCTCGACCGCCACATCACCAAGACGTGGCGGATGTCGACCCTGCTGGGCAACTACGTCACGCCCGTCCCGGCGCAGCAGCGGCTCGGCCCGCGCTGGTTCGCCGGCTCGGCGGACGCCATCTACCAGTCCCTCAACCTCATCAACGACGAGAAGCCGGACTACGTCATCGTGTTCGGCGCCGACCACATCTACCGCATGGACCCGAAGCAGATGGTCAACGACCACATCGCCTCGGGCGCGTCGGTGACGGTGGCCGGCATCCGCCAGCCCAAGTCGATGTCCGACCAGTTCGGCGTCATCGACGTGGCGGAGGACGGCAAGCGGATCCGCGCCTTCCGCGAGAAGCCCAAGGAGGTCGACGGGCTGCCCGACTCCCCCGACGAGATCTACGCGTCGATGGGCAACTACGTCTTCAGCACCGGCGCGCTGTGCGAGGCCGTGTCGCTCGACGCGCAGAACCCGGACAGCAAGCACGACATGGGCGGCAACATCATCCCCATGCTCGTGGAGAAGGGCGAGGCGAACGTCTACGACTTCCGCGACAACGACGTGCCCGGCAGCACCGAGCGCGACCGCGGCTACTGGCGCGACGTGGGCACGCTCGACTCGTTCTACGAGGCGCACATGGACCTGATCGCCACGGTCCCGATCTTCAACCTCTACAACCACGAGTGGCCGATCTTCACCAACTACGGCTCCTGGCCGCCGGCGAAGTTCGTCCACGGCTACGAGGACCGCCAGGGCCGCGCGGTCGAGTCGATGATCAGCCCCGGGGTGGTCGTCTCCGGCTCCCTGGTCGAGCGCTCGGTCATCTCCCCGAACGTCCGCATCAACTCGTGGGCCACCGTCTCCAACTCGGTGCTGATGGAGGGCGTGCAGGTCGGCCGCAACGCGGTCATCCGCAACGCCATCATCGACAAGAACATCATCATCCCCGAGGGCGCCCAGATCGGCGTCGACCTGGAGGCCGACCGCAAGCGCTGGACCGTCTCGGACGGCGGCATCGTGGTCATCGGCAAGGGGCAGAAGGTCGAGCCCTGACCCGAGCGTCCGGGAGAACCCCGGCCCCCCGGCCCAGCCGGCCGGCGGGCCGGGGTTGAGCCGTCCGACCGGGCGTGACCCCAAACGACTCCCCGGGACATTGGCGACCGATCACCCGATGCGGGTGGTCCGCAGGGCCCGGGTCACCATCTGGATCAGCTCCTGCGGCGAGTTGGTGCAGCCGAGGGCGCCCCGCCGTCGGGCCTCCTCGACAGCACCGAACGGCCGAACAGTCGCCGCTGCGTCCGCGATGCTGGCGATGGCGCACACCAGCTGGGCAATCCTCGCGCTCAGGAGCGCTCAGGAGCGGTCGCGGAGGGTTTCGGAGGGGGTCGTGCCGTAGCGGTCGCGGTAGGCGCCGGCGAAGCGGCCCAGGTGGGTGAAGCCCCAGCGGTGGGCGACCTCGCTCACGCTCACCTCGCCCTTGCCGGCGCGGGTCAGGTCGGCGTGGACGCCCTCCAGGCGCAGGCGGCGCAGGTAGGTCAGGGGCGGGACGCCGACGTGGCGGCGGAAGGACTCCTGCAGGACGCGGACGCCGACGCCGGAGATGGCGGCCAGCTCCCGGGCGGTGAAGGGGCGGCCGGGTTCGGCGTGCATGGCGTCGAGGGCGCGTTTGACCGTGCGGGGGCGGCGGGCGGTGGGCAGGTCGGGGGTGCTGTCGCCGGTGGGGTGCTCGACGGCGCAGGCCAGGCCGCTGATGGCGAGGTCGCGCCAGCGGTGCAGCAGGGCCGGCAGGCGGGAGAGGCCGTCGGGTTCGCGCAGCTCACGGTGCAGGAGGCGGGCGAGGCCCAGCCAGCTGCGGCCGGGGCCGCCGGCCAGGCCGAAGGCGGTGCTCAGGCGGGGGCGGCCGCCGGGGACGTCCGGGGTGGACAGCTCGCGCTCGAAGGCGAGGCGCTCGACCTTGACGCTGATCAGGCGGCAGTCGGCGGACCAGCGGGTGGTGATGTCGCCGGTGGGCTGGAAGACGGCGGCGCGGCCCGGGTCGGCGGTGACGGCGGCGCCGCGGTGGCGGGCGTGGACCGAGCCGGTGAGCGGGGCCAGGACGTGGTAGGCCGTGCGCAGGTCGCCCATCTCGACGCACATCTCGACGCCGTAGCTGATCTCACCGATGGTGATCGGGCCGGTCTGCACGACGTCGCCCGCAAAGGTGAAACCGTCCGGGGCGCCGGACGGTTTCACCTCGAGGGGGCCGTAGAACATGCGGCGGCAGAACGCGCGGGCCTGCTCCACGTCGGTGGTGCGCAGGACCGCGCGGACGGCGTCGTCGGTGTCGGGCACGTCCATCCGCTCACCCTAGACGGACGAGCGGAATACCGTTAGTTACGAAGGCCAGGCGAACTCCGTGACCGTTCCCCCGGCGATGTCGACCTCGGCGAGCGGGGTGACCGGGTCGCGCCAGACCACGTAGCGGCCCTCGCGCAGGCTGTCGATCACCATGCTGAAGCGGACGCCGTCGCGCACGTACCGGGCGCGGACCGCCGCATGCGTACGCACGGCCGAGTCCTCGACCGGGCTGACCTCGATCTCGTGTCCGTGCAGGCTGCCCGGCGTGTCCACGACCAGCGCGCCGATCCCCTGCCCGATGTTGAGCACGACCGTACCTTGGCCCGAGGGAGCCAGAGTGTGATGCGTGTGGCTCACTTGTCACTCCCCGGAGGGTTGTTGAAGCCGTCGAAGGGCACGCCGAGATAGGGGAACTTCTTCAGCAGCTTGGAGCTGACGTCCTTGGCGGACAGCCCCTGCTCGACCAGCGCCGCGGCGTCGTCGGGGGTGAACTTCTCGTCCACCAGGGGGAAGGTCGCCCCGGCGATGGCCCGCAGCGAGATCGACACCACGTCGTCGGCGGGCCGGCGGCCGTTGGGGAAGCCGGCCAGGTCGCCGCCGAGGATGCCGAACCCGTTCTCCTCCTTGGCGGGCGGGATCACCGTGTTGAGCCGCAGCATGTCGGCCTGCGTGTCGCCGGTGTTGTTCTGGAAGTCGTCGATCAGGCCGTCCGGGATGCCGGTGAGCAGGATGGCGACCAGGTCGGCGCGGGCGGTCTTCGCCTCGTTGAGCTCGGCGAGGTTGTCGAAGAGCCCGGGATACAGCACCGGCAGCAGCGCTCCCAGTTCGGGCTGCTCGACGAACTCGGCGAAGCGCTTGTCCTCCGAGGGCGGCAGGCTGTTCCACAGGTCCTTCTGCGCCATCGGCACGATGACCTCGTTGAACAGCGGGTTGCCCAGGCGCGACACCTGCACCTGCGGGCCGACGAACACGTCGCTGTCGTCCTTGCTGTTGCGCACCTGCACCTGGCGGCGGCTGGCGGAGGTCCAGACGCCGATGACGGCGCCCGGGTCGCGGCCGCGGACCTTCTTCTTGCCGTCCTTGCGGACCATGTGCAGCGGGACCTGGATGGCGATGCTGTGCACGTTCATCCGGTCGGTCGCATTGACGGCCGTACCGGCGCCCTTGAAGAGGTTCTGACCGATGAGGTGCTTGTCCTGGAACGGGCGCAGGGTGCCCAGGTCGAAGATCGCCCCGAGATCCACGAAGAAGGCGTCGGCGCGCTGGCCCGCGAAGACCTTCTCGCCGGTCTTGAGCTTGTGGACCGCGTCCTCGGCGAGCTTGTCGTAGTCCGGGATGGACAGCGGGCCCACGTTGCACGGCGGGCACGGCAGCTTCTCGGCGAGCACGGTGTGCTTGCCGTGCGAGTCGACCTTCGTCACCGAGTAGAACTGCCGGCGGTTCCAGTTCTCGCTGTCCAGCGACTCGATCGGCCCGGTGTTGTAGAGGAAGGTCCGGTCGTTGCGCAGTTCGGTGCGGAAGCGGAACTGGTACGTGAGATCGGGCCGCCCGTCGCCGTTCGAGTCGACGTGGATCTCGTAGAGCACGTCGTCGCCGAACTCGAAGAAGTTGGGGCCGCTCGCGGGCAGCTGCAGCGGCACGTAGTTCGCGATCAGCGTCACCGTGTCGGGGTGGTCGGGGCTGACGAACGCGTACAGGTCGGAGCTGTCGGCGACCGGGTCCTTGCTGATCTCCGGCGCTTCGCGGTGCGAGGACATCAGCTCTCCTTCTTCGCGGCCTTGAGCAGGGTCTTCAGCAGGTCCTTGTCGGTGATGGTCACCTTGGACTCGCCGGAGAACAGGTCGAACGTGCCCTTCTTCGCGTCGCGCAGGGACAGCACCAGCGACTCGCCGCCGCCGGCACCCGCGCTGTCGTTCTCGCCGGCGAGGCTCAGCCCCGCGACACCCGCGGCCGAGGCCCCCACCCCGACAGCCGCGGCGATCGTGAGAACGCGGCGGCGCGACAGGCTGCTGCCCGCCCGGCTGCCGTAACGAACACGACTCATGCTCTGCCTTTCGTCCGCGCGGTCCGCACCGGCCGCGCTCCGAGGAACTCACTGCGTCGTCGACAGCCACAAGTACGAGACGATCTCCACGACAGTTCAAAGGTTCTTCCCAGGAAAGGTTTTCCACAGGTGACCGCCCGCCGCGCCGCCGCCCCGGACGACCGTTTTGTAGCAGAATGCGCGCATGCCGCTGTCCCGTCGTCACCTGCTCCTCGGCGCCGCCGCCCTGCCGTTGACACCTCCGAGGCCGGACTGGGCCGCGCTCGACCGGGCGCTGGACGGCACGCTCGACCTGCCCGGGACGGCCGGCTACGAGCGCAGCCGCACGCTCGTCGACCCGCGCTTCGACGGCATCCGGCCGCCCGCGGTCGTCCGATGTGCCCACACCGGCGACGTCACGGAGACTGTGCGGTTCGCGCGCCGGTCCGGGGTGGCGATCGTCACTCGCGGCGGCGGCCACTCCTACACGGGGGACTCCACATCGGCGAGCGCGCTGGTGCTCGACCTGCGCCGGCTCGACGGGGTCGCGCTCGACCAGGGCACGGCCACGGTGGGCGGCGGCGCCACGCTGATGACCGTCTACAACGAGCTGGGCGCGCGCGGGGTGTCCGTACCCTCCGGGTCGTGCGGGTCCGTCGGCATCGGCGGCGTCACGCTGGGCGGGGGCATCGGCCTGGGGGCTTCCGCGTACGGGCTCACGTGCGACGCCGTCCGCGCCGCCGAGATCGTCACGGCCGACGGGCGCCGCCGCACAGTGGACAGTGCGCGCGACCCGGACCTGTTCTGGGCGTTGCGCGGCGGAGGCGGCGGCCAGTTCGGCGTCGTCACCGCGTGGCACCTGCGCACCCACCCCGCCCCGGCGACGGGCACCTTCGTCCTGACCTGGCGGTGGGCCGACGCCGCCCGGGTCGCCGCGGGCTGGCAGGCGCGGCTCGCCACGGCGCCCGGCGAGGCCTGGTCGGCGTGTCAGTTCGGCTCGTCGGCAACCGGCGCGTTGTCCGTACGCGTCTCCGGCACCGTCCTGGGCGGCGACGCCGACGCCGAGGTCGCCGCCCTGGTCCGCGCGGTGGGAAGGTCGCCCGCGAAGGCGGTGACGGCCCGCCGGCCGTACCTCGACGTGGTCCACGACCGGGCGGGCTGCGCCACGGCGGCCGCCTGCGCGGTGCGCTCGACCGAGCTCGTGGGCAGCGAGATCTTCCGCCGCCCGCTGCCCGCCCCCGGCATCGCCGCCCTGCTGTCCGCCGTGGAGCGCCGCGCCCGCGCCCGCCGCCCGGGCGTCGCGAAGCTCAAGCGCATGACCGGCGCGGTGGCCCGGGTGGCCCCGGACGCGACCGCCTTCCCCTGGCGCGGCGCCAACACCATGCTGCAGTGGCTGGTCGAGGACGCCCCGCCCGCCGACGCCTACGCCTGGATCGACGCGGGCCACCGCGCGATGGCCCCCTGGTCGGCCGGCCGCTACGTCAACTACCTGGAGCCGGACCCGCGAGCCCTGCCCCTCTACCACGGCCCGCACCTCGACCGGCTCCGGCGCATCCGCGCGGCAGCCGACCCCGGCCGCCTCTTCCGCTCGCGCTACGCGCTCTGACCGGTGCCCGGCGCGGCCGGGTGACATCATGGCCGGATGGACGAGATCGTGGCCGCCGCGCGGGAGCTCATCGCGATTCCTTCGACCGCCGACCGGCCCGCCGAGCTCAAGCGGGCGCTCGATCACGTGGTGGCGTACGCCGGGCCGGGCTTTGAGGTCGAGTGGTTCGAGTCGCACGGCAAGCCCAGCGCGCTGCTGTGGACGGGCGGGCCACGGCCGCGGTTCCGGGTGCTCCTCAACGGGCACGTCGACGTCGTCCCGGGCACCGGCGAGCAGTTCCGGCCCCGGATCGACGCCGGTCGCCTGTACGGCCGGGGCGCGCACGACATGAAGCTGGCCACCCTCGTCCTGACCGACGTCTTCCGCGAGCTGGCGCGCGAGGTCCCGTACCCCCTGGGGCTGCAGCTGGTCACCGACGAGGAGGTCGGCGGCTTCCACGGGACGGCGCACCAGATCGCCGAGGGGGTCGAGGCCGCCTTCGTGGTCATCGGGGAGCAGAGCGCGCTGCGGGTCGTCAACGAGAGCAAGGGCATCCTGCAGATCCGGCTGCACGCGACCGGCCGCACCGCCCACGCCGCGTACCTGTGGAACGGCGACAACGCCCTGCTCACCCTGCAGGCGGCGATCGGGCGGCTGCTCGAGCGCCATCCGGTGCCGGCCGCGGAGGAGTGGGTCACCACGGTCAACGTGGCGCGCATCGAGACCCCGGACAGCGCCGTCAACCAGGTGCCCGGGGTGGCCACCGCGTGGCTGGACATCCGGTTCCCGCCCCAGGACAGCGAGCTCACCGGGAAGACGGCCGCCGAGCTGACCGCGTACCTGGAAGGTCTGTGCGGGGTGCGGGTGACCGTCGACAACCTGGGCGCGCCGCACTGGGCCGACCCGCACTCCGGCGACGTGGCCCTGCTGCAGGCGGCCGCGCGTGAGGCCGGCTACAGCGGCGACCTGCTGCGCAAGCACGGCGCGGCGGACGGCCGCTTCTACTACGCGGCGGGCACGGACGCGGTCATCTTCGGCCCCGGCGGGGACGGCCTGCACGGCCCCGAGGAGTACGCCGACCTGGCCACCGTGGCGCCGTACAGGCAGGCCCTGACGTCCTTCCTCCGCTCGCTGGGCTGACGGCGCTCAGGCGGCGAGGGCGGCGCGCAGGGCCCCGCGCACGGTGGCGGCCAGCTCCGGGTCCGCGCCCTGCCGCGTGCGGAAGCCCAGGGCGGCGGGCTGCACGGGCGGCAGGTCCGGGCGGGCGGTGAGGCCCTCGGGCGCGTCGCCGGAGTCGGCCAGCAGGGCCACGCCGAGGCCGGCCCGGGCGGCGTTGGTCACGCCCGCGGAGTAGCCCGCGTCGCAGACCACGTACGGGTTCAGGCCCTGCCCGGTCAGCGCCTCGAGGGCCCGCTTGCGGAGCAGGCAGGGCTGCTCGATGGCGACGACCGGCCAGGGAGCGCCGGGGGCCGGTTGCTTGAAGGTCGGGGCGGCGTACCAGGTCAGGGGCAGCGACCCGACCGGCTCGGTGACCGCGCCGGACACCTCGGACATCGCCACGGCCAGGTCCAGGGTGCCGCGGTCGACGGCCTCGTCGAGCCGGGCCGTGCGGTCGACCCGGAAGCGCACCTCGAGCCCGTCCAGCGCCGCCGTGACGATGGGCAGGATGAGGTCGGCGGCGTGCTCGGTCGTGCCGACGGTCACCGTGGTCACGGCCGGGCGGACCAGGCGGCGGACGGCGTCGTCGTGGGCGGCGAGGATGCGGCGGGCGTCGGCGAGCAGCAGGTGGCCCTCGGCGGTGAAGGCGGTGCCGCGGCCGCGGCGCTCGACAAGCGGGTGACCCACGGCCCTCTCGAGGCGGCGGACGTGCTGGCTGACGGCCGGCTGGCTCAGGCACAGCGCCTCGGCGGCGCGGTGGAAGCCGCCGCAGTCGGCGACGCCGACGAGGCTGCGCAGGGCCACGATGTCGAGTACAGGTCCCATGCCCGGGACGCTAGCAACCGATTGATAACAGACTGTTGTCGATGACGATTCGGGATCGTAGTTGGACGCGGGCGGGTCCGGAAGGTCAGGATCTGACCATGAGCGACCAGTGGAACGAGCCCGAGGGGATCAACCCGCGCGGCACCGTCGTCGTCGCGGCGGGGCGCGGCGAGACCCCGGAGGTGTACGCGCGGTTCGGCCGTCGCCTCGCCGCCGACGCCTACCGCGTCCGGGTGCTGCCGGACGTCACGAGCGACCTGGCGGCGAGCGTCGCGGCGGCGGAGAAGCTGCTGCTGAGCGAGGAGGCCCCGCACGTCGTCGTGGGCTCCGACACGGGTGCGCTGTTCGCGCTGGCGCTCGCCGCCCGGGGCACGCCGGGGCTCGACGGCCTGGTGCTGGCGGGGCTGCCGGTGCCGCGGCAGGCGCCCGCGCTCGGCATCGACCTCGGCGGCCACGAGGCGAGCCCGCAGGCCTGGTCCGAGGCCGACATCGAGGCCCGCACCGCCTGCCCCAACCACCAGCGGGTGCTGAGCGGCGCCGGCGCCCTCTCGTCGGCCCCAATTCCTACCGAACTGACGGGAAATGTGGGTCCGGTCGCCCTGCCGGTCCTCGGCCTGCACGGCAGCGCCGACCTGATCAGCCCGCTCGGCCGGGCCCGCGGCCACTACCCCGCCGGCCCGGTCGCCGCGCTGACCGTCATCGAGGGCGGCCGCCACGACATCCTCAACGACGTCACGCACCGCACCGTCGCCGCCCTGGTCGTCCAGTTCCTGGAACGCTTGCGACTGGGTACGGACCTGCCCGCGATCGCGGTGGCCGCATGACCCGCCTGATCGTCATCGGGGCGGGGGCGGTCGGCGCGTCGCTCGCCGCCGAGCTGCACACCGCGGGCCGCGACGTGCTGCTGGTCGCGCGTGGCGCCCAGCTCGCGGCCCTGCGCGCCCGGCCCCTGACCTACGTACGCCCCGACGGCCCCCGCCACGTGCACATCCCCGTGGCGGCCGGCCCCGGCGACGTCGAGCTGCGCGAGGGCGACGTCCTGGTGCTCGCGGTCAAGAGCCAGGACACCGAGGCCGCCGTACGCGCGTGGGCCTGGCGCCCGGTCAAGCGCACCGACGGCAGCACCGGCCTGGCCGCCACCGACCTGCCGCTCCTGACGGTCCAGAACGGCCTCGCCAACGAGCGCACCGCCCTGCGCTGGTTCGCCGAGGTGATCGGCACCGTGATCTGGATCCCCGCCCAGTTCACCGAGGCCGGCACGGTCCTGTCCCCCGGCGCGCCCGTGCCGGCCGTCCTCTGGCTCGGCACGACCGCCCGCAGCGCCGTCGCCGCGGCCGAGCTGCGGGCCGGCGGGTTCGACGTGCGGGAGGTCGCCGACATCGGCCCGTACAAGGCGGGCAAGCTCCTCGGGAACCTCTACAACGGCCTCGACGCCCTCTACGGCGACACCGAGCTGCGCCGGCGGGCCCTCGCCGAGCTGCGCAGGGAGGCCCGGGAGGCGTTCGCCGCAGCGGGAGTCGCCGTCCAGACCCCGGACACCGGCGACTTCCACGTCGCCGAGCTGCCCGGCCACCCGCGCGGGCACAACTCCACGTGGCAGAGCCTCGCCCGCGGCGCCGCCCCGGAGACCGACTACCTGCACGGGGAGGTCGTGCTGCTGGCGCGCCTCTCCGGGGCCCGGGCGCCGCTGAACGCGGCGATCCAGGCCCGGGTGCAGCGGGCGTACGCGGACGGGACCGCCGCCGGATCCCTGGACGACGCCGACCTGCTCGCCACCCTCCCGGCGCTCGCCGGCCGCCGCGCCGGGGTGCTGGTGACGGCCGCCGAGCTGTACCAGCGCCTGGCCGGACCGCAGCCGCCGGTGCTGCTCGACGTCCGGTGGGCGCTCGGCGACCCGCACGGCGAGCAGCACTACCGCGACGGGCACCTGCCGGGCGCCGTCTACGTGGACCTCGACACCGAGCTGGCCGGCCCGCACGCGCCCGGCGCCGGCCGGCACCCGCTGCCGGCCGTCGCCGATCTGCAGACGCACGCCCGCCGGTGGGGCGTCACCCGCAGCCGGGGCGTCGTCGTCTACGACAACAGCGGCGGGCTCGCCGCCGCCCGGGCCTGGTGGCTGCTGCGCTGGGCCGGGGTGGACGACGTCCGCATCCTCGACGGCGGCCTCGCGGCCTGGGCGGCCGAGGGCTACGCGCAGGCCACCGGCGCGGCCGCGGCGCAGCCCCCGAGCCGGATCACCCTGACCGGCGGGCACCTGCCGACGCTGACCGCCGACGAGGCCGCGGCGCTGCCGGCGACCGGGGTGCTGCTCGACGCGCGGGCCGGTGAGCGCTACCGCGGCGAGGTGGAACCGATCGATCCGCGGGCCGGGCACATCCCGGGCGCGGTGAGCCGGCCCACCGGCGAGAACCTGGCGGCGGGGGACGTACCCGTGTTCCGGCCGGACCTGCCCGAGCGCTTCGCGGACCTGGCCGGGCAGCGCGTCGGCGTCTACTGCGGCTCCGGGGTGACCGCCGCGCACGAGATCGCCGCGCTGGCCGTGGCGGGCATCGACGCGGCGCTCTATCCCGGCTCGTGGTCGGCGTGGAGCTCGGACCCGGCGCGCCCGGTGGAGACGACGCCGTGACCGTCACGTTCATCAAGGCCGACGAGCCCGTGCCGGCCGACGCCCGCCCCTCGCTGGTGGTGCACCTGATCGTCGCGGCCACGGACGAGCTCGCGTGGGACAAGGCCTACCGCATCCTGGCCGACCTGCAGGCCGACGCCGGGGACGAGCCGCCGCCCGCCGACCCGGAGGCCCGGCGGCTGCTCGACCTGGCCGCCCGCGGCGAGCACCACGACCGGGCGCTGTGGACGCCGATCATCACCGCCACGAACGCCGCCGAGCCGCCCGCGCTGGTCGGCTCGTACGCGACCGTCGCGGCGGCCCTGCGCGACTACGCCGAGGCGGGGTGCGAGCTGATCGTGCTGCGCGGGTTCGACCCGGTCGTCGACGCGTTCGACCACGAGCGGTTCGTGCTGCCCCTGGTGCGCCGCTCGCCGGTGACACCGTGACCGCGCCCGGGTGGCTCGCGGGGACCGGCGTGGCGTTCAGCGTGGACGCGGACGTGCGGGCGTCGCGGCGTACCGACCGGTCCGGCTGGTCTCCCCCCGGCGAGCCGGCGGCGGTCGTCTTCCCGGCGGGCCCCGCGGAGGTCCAGGCCGTCCTGGGTGCGGCCCACGCGGCGGGTACGCCCGTCGTGCCCCGCGGCGCCGGGACGAGCATGACCGGCGCGGCCACCGCGGGCGCCGGCACCGTCGTGCTCGACCTGTCCCGGATGAACCGCATCCTCGCGATCGACCCGGTCGACGGCGTCGCGGTCGCCGAGCCCGGCGTGATCACCGCCGACCTGGACCGGGCGGCGGCGGAGCACGGCCTCGGCTACGCCCCCGACCCCGCGAGCTTCGAGATCTCCACCATCGGCGGCAACATCGCGACGAACGCGGGCGGGCTGCGCTGCGCCAAGTACGGCGTCACCCGCGACTCCGTCCTCGGCCTCGACGTGGTCCTCGCCGACGGGCGCCGGATCAGCACGGGCACGGCCACCGTCAAGGGCGTCGCGGGCTACGACCTGACCGGCCTGTTCGTCGGCAGCGAGGGCACCCTCGGCGTGATCGTCGGGGCGACGCTGCGCCTGCGCGTGATCCCGCCCGCCCGGGCCACCGTCGCCGCCTCCTTCCCGGACGCCGGGGCGGCCGCCGCGGCGTGCGCCACGCTGCCCGTCCAGCCCGTGCTGGCCGAGCTGCTCGACGCCGCCACGATCGCCGCCATCGACGCCGCCACCGGTGCCACCCTGGCGGCCCGCGGCGGCGCGCTGCTCATCGTCCAGACCGACGGCGCCGGCGAGGGCGAGCTGGTGGCCGCCGCCCTGGCGCCCGCCGCCACCTCCGTCGAGGTCAGCACGACCGGCACCGACCTGCTCGCCGCCCGCCGCCAGGCCCTGCCCGCGATCGAGCGCCTCGGCCGCCCGCTCATCGAGGACATCGCGGTCCCCCGCTCCCGCGTCGCCGAGGCGATCACCGGCATCACGGCGATCGCCGAGGCCCACGGCGTGCGCATCTGCACCCTCGCCCACGCCGGCGACGGCAACGTCCACCCCATCATCGTCACCGACCCCGCGGAGCCGGGCATCCCGCCGGCCGCCGCGGCCGCCGCCGACGCCATCTTCGAGCTGGCCCTGAAGCTGGGCGGCACGATCACCGGCGAGCACGGGGTGGGCACGCTGAAGCGGGAGTGGCTGGCGGCGGAGCTGGGACCGGTGCAGCACGCCCTGCAACGCGGGCTGAAGGATCTCTTCGACCCGCGCGGCATCCTCAACCCGGGCAAGGTCTTCCCGTCCTGAGCCGGGCAGGCGCCGCGGGCCCGCTCACCGGCGCAGGAGGTCCTGCAGGTCGGGCAGCCGGCCGTACAGCTCGGGCAGGCCGCGCAGGCCGGCGCGGACGGACTCGTGCGACAGCGCCGGCTCGGGGCCGGTGGCGGCCTCCGCGCCGGTCAGGCAGCGCAGGACGTGCCACCTCGTGTGCCCCAGCCACCCCCCGATCAGGTACGCGAACCAGCCCGGCCCCGGCGGCGGCAGCGTCCCGCCGCCCGCGGCGTAACCGTCGAGGACCGCCCGGAAGACGGCGGGCCGGACGTCGTCGAACCCGGGCCCCTTGGCGATGCCCAGCGCGGTCGACCCGAGCTCGCCGGACAGGTCGAGCAGCCCCGACAGCTCCCAGTCGAGCACCACGGGCCGGCCCGCGCGGGCGAGCAGGTTCCACGGCTGGATGTCGCGGTGGGTGAGCACGATCGGGCCCGGCCGCTCGCAGGTGGCGGCGAACTCGGCGATCGCGAGGAACGTCTCCACCCGGGCGGCGAGCTCGCCGGCCCACGGCTGCCCGGTCGCCGTCGCCCGCGCGGCCAGCTCGGGCCAGTCGCGGGACACGGGCTCGCCGGCCGCCGGGCCGCTCCAGGCGACGTCGAGGGCGTGCAGGCGCGCGAGGATCTGCCCGACCTCGAACGCGTACGCCGGGGGCACCGGCTCCTCGGGCACCGGCTCGCCCCGCACCCAGCGGTGCACGAGCATGTGCTCGCTCGCGGCGATCGGCTCCGGCATCGGGATGCCGGCCGCGAAGGCCGCCCGCTCGAAGCGGAACACGTCCGCGGCGCGGTAGGGCACGCGGCGGCCCTGGACGGTCAGCTCCTTCACCGCGAACGAGCCCTGATCGGTGTCCAGCCGGAACATCCGGTTGGCGAAGCCGCCGTGGACCCGGACCATCGGACCGGCCGGCACGCCCAGACGAGAGAGGTCCACCCCGCGGAAGCTACGGCCGCCGGGCCTCCGGGGCAACCGATTTGTTCGTGCACGCACCCTATCGAATCGATAGGAGAAGGGGATAGTCTCGGCGCATGTCTGAGCTTGTCTTCCACTGGTTCCTGCCCACCAACGGCGACAGCCGTGACATCGTCGGCGGCGGGCACGGGACGCCGGTCGGGTCCGCCGGCGGGATCCGGCCGCTGACCATCGGTTACCTGGGGCAGATCGCGCGCAGCGCCGAGCAGCTGGGCTTCGTGGGCGCGCTGACGCCGACCGGCGCCTGGTGCGAGGACGCGTGGCTGACCACGGCGATGCTGAGCGAGGTGACCGAGCGGCTCAAGTTCCTGGTGGCGTTCCGCCCCGGGCTGATCTCCCCCACGCTCGCGGCGCAGATGGCGTCGACCTTCCAGCGGCTCAGCGGCGACCGGTTGCTGCTCAACGTGGTGACCGGCGGGGAGTCGCACGAGCAGAGGTCGTACGGGGACTTCCTCGACAAGGACGCGCGCTACGCCCGTACGGCGGAGTTCCTGAGCATCGTGAAGGCGCTGTGGCGCGGCGAGACCGTCGACCACGAGGGCGAGCACCTGCGCGTCGAGGGCGCGAAGCTGAGCCGGGTGCCCGACCCGATCCCCGAGGTCTACTTCGGCGGCTCGTCGAAGGCCGCGGGCCCGGTCGCCGCGGACCACGCCGACGTCTACCTGACCTGGGGCGAGCCGCCCGCGCAGGTCAAGGAGAAGCTGGAGTGGATCCGGTCGCTGAACCCGGGCCTGCGCTTCGGCATCCGCCTGCACGTCATCGCCCGCGACACCAGCGAGGCCGCGTGGGCCGAGTCCGAGCGGCTGCTGCGCGGCATCTCCCCGGCCGACATCGCCAAGGTGCAGGAGGGGCTGCGCCGCAGCGAGTCCGAGGGGCAGCGGCGCATGATCGACCTGCACGGCGGCAACCGCGACGGCCTGGTCGTGAGCCCGAACCTGTGGGCGGGCGTCGGCCTCGTCCGCGGCGGCGCCGGCACGGCCCTGGTGGGCAGCCACGTGGAGATCGCGGACCGCATCGAGGAGTACGCGGCCCTGGGCATCACCGAGTTCATCCTGTCGGGCTACCCGCACCTCGAGGAGGCGTACTGGTTCGGCGAAGGCGTCCTCCCCGAGCTGCGCCGCCGCGGCCTGTGGCGCCACCCGGCAGGTGACGCCGGGACCGCGGCGGCGAGCGTGCCCTTCGCCGGGGTGGCCCGCTAGCCAGACCATGCCGGGCTGACGCGGCGAGCGGGCCCTTCGCCGGGGTGGCCCACTGGCCGGGCCGGACCATGTCGAGCCGGCGCGGCGAGCGGGCCCTTCGCCGAGCTGGCGCGGCTAGCGCGCCCTTCGCCGGGGTGGCTCGCTAGCCGGGCCAGACCATGTCGAGCTGGCGTTCGTGCACCCGGTAGCCGTTGCGGGCGAACGCCCTCGCCATCGGCACGTTCCCGACGTCCGTCGACGCCCGGATCCGCGGCGGGTCCTGGGCGGCGAGGATCCGGGTGCCCTCGGCCAGGATGTCGTCCACCAGGCCACGGCCGCGCAGCTCCGGCACCACCCCGATGTACGCGAGCACGTGGTTGTAGCCGTTGTGCGACGGGATCACGAACCCGGCCGGCGTGCCGTCCGGCAGGGTGGCCACGCGCCACCAGTCGCGCGGGCCGGTGTAGCGGGTCAGCTCCTCGTCGTACTGGGTGCGGGCCTGCTCGTGCGGCGTCATGCGGGTCAGCTCGTCCCGGCTGTGCGCGTCGAGCGTGCCGTCGAGCACCCGCACCATCAGGCCGAGCAGCTCGTCGTCGCTCGCCGGCCCGCGGAACAGCAGCCGCGGCGACGGCGGCGCGATCGGCGTGCCGGGCTCCCACTGCAGGCGCAGGCGCTCGACGAGCAGCTCGGCGCCGGTGTGCGCCATCGCCCCGAGGCGCAGCTCGGTCTCGCGCCGGACGCCGGGGTCGTCGTGCCAGTCCGGCGGCACGAAGCGCAGGTACTCCGCGGGCCGGCCGACCGTGGCGAGCGCCTTCTCCAGCAGGGACACCCCGGCGCCGAGGTCGGTCAGGTCGAAGATGTCGAGGCAGAACGGCTCGGGGTCGTGCGGGCGCGACCAGAAGCCCACCCGGGCCAGCGGCCGGTCACCGTCGAGGGCGAGCCACAGCCAGTGGTGGTGACGCCGGCCGGCGGCGAGGTCGCCGGCCACTTCGCGGTTGAGGACGTACGGGAAAGCGTTGAAGAGATCGATCTCATCCGGCCCGCTGATCGGGCGCAGGTCGAGGGTCACAGCCAACTCCAGGAGTGAGAAACGTGCGGGACATCGCTCAACCTCCTTCCGCATGGTCCGGATGTGTCGCAGCAGGTCTACCGCCTGCCTGGAACGCCCTGCAACCGATTTCTCCAGATGTCAGCCGGCCGGAGATCCGATCGCCGTGCTGGGCAACTCCTCCGGCAAGATGATCGCCCGGCACGTCGCCCACGCGCTGCGCCCGCAGGCGCTCGGGCTCGCCCCCGTCGCCGGCCTCTCCGTCGCCCCGCGCGCGACGTCCTGCCCGCACGGTGCTCCGCCACGAGCCGCGGATCGTGCCGCTGCTCGGGCCGGCGCTCGGGCCGGCGCCCGGGCTGGCGCTCGGGCCGGCGCTCGGGCCGGCAGGACGACGTCGCCGGCTACTCCGACGCCTGGCGCCGCGCCGCGCACTACTCCCGGGCGACGTTCGCCGTGCTCGACGCGGCCGGGCACAACACCGTGCCCGAGCAGCGGGCCCTGTGCCTGGCCCTGATCGCCGACTGCCTGACGCGGGCTCTACCCGTACCACTTTTTCGCGAGCAGCTCGTAGGACCGCACCCGGTCCGCGTGGTCGTACGTGATGGTCGTGATCAGCAGTTCGTCGGCCCCGGTCACGCGCTGCAGCGTGCGCAGCTTGGCGGCGACGGTCGCGGGTGAGCCCACGAACTGGGTCGCCGTGCGGTCCGCCACGAGCGCCCGGTCGTCGTCGGTCCACGACTCGTAGAGATCCTCGGCCGGCGCCGGGAAGGGGATCGCGCCGCGGCCGGTGCGGATGCTGTGCACCCAGGCGGCGTAGGGGGAGGCGAGCTGCCGGGCGGTCTCGTCGTCGGCTGCCACCACGACGTCGGCCGACACCATGACCCGCGGGGCCGGCAGCACGCCGGGCTGGAACGCGTTCCGGTACGCGGAAACCGCTTCCAGGACGCTTGCCGGCGCCACGTGGTAGTTGGCGGCGAAGGGCAGCCCGCGGGCACCGGCGATCTGCGCGCTCTCGCCGCCGCTGCTGCCCAGCAACCAGATCTGCAGGTCGGCGCCCTCGCCCGGCACGGCGTGCGCCTCGTTGCCCTCGGCGTCGCGGATCGGGCCCGCCAGCAACGCCTGGATCTGGTCCAGCACCTCGCGGAAACCGGTTCCCGCCCCGCCCAGCAGCGACGCGAACAGCTTGCTCCGCGCGGACGCCAGCAGCGGCGCGAACGAGAACGGTTCCGGGATGAGCAGCCCGTCGACCACGTGTGCCCCGGCGACGGGAACCGGTTCCCGTGGCGTTTCAGTACGCTTCTGCGCCGACCGGCCCAGCCCCAGATCGAACCGCCCGGGATACAGCGCGTCCAGCAGCCCGAACTGCTCCACGATGGCGAGCGGCGTCAGATAGCCGGTCTGCACGGCGCCCGAGCCGAGCCGGATGTGCGAGGTCGCCGCGGCGATCTGCCCGAGCAGCAGCGCGGGCTGCGAACTGGCCACGCCCGCGGTCAGGTGATGCTCGGCCACCCAGTAGCGGGCGTAGCCGGCCTGCTCGGCATGGCGGGCCAGATCGAGCGTGCGGCGCAGGGCGTCCCCCGCACCGCCGCCGGCCACGAGCGGGGACAGGTCCAGAACAGACAGCGGTACGGTCACAGCGCGCCTCCCAGCGGCCGGCTCGGCACGGATCGGCGCAGCTGCGGCGCGATCTCGCTCTGGAACAGCTCCAGCGTTTCCCGGTGCTGCTTGTCGGTCAGGCCGTCGGCGTCGGCGTGCAGGTGCATCACCTCGTGGCCGAAGACCGAGTGGTAGCGCAGCACCTTCTCGACGATCTGCTGCGGGCTGCCCACCAGGATCGAACTGCGCTCGATGGCGTCCTCCAGCGACGTGAAGACGCGGTGGGGGAACAGCGCCTGCCGCCGCTCATAGATGGGCCGGTAGACGGCAATGGCTTCCTGCGACGTCCTCGCCGCGTAGTAGCCCGCCGAGCCGGCGCCGACCAGCGCGCGGGCCGGATCGTGGCCGTAGTGGGCCCAGCGTTCGCGGTAGTGGGCGATCAGGTCGGCGTACGGCTGGATGGGGTTGGTGACGTTGGCCGAGAACAGCGGGTCGCCGTAGCGGGCGGCCAGGTCGGCCGACGCCTGGCTGGTGGCGCTGCCGTGCCAGACCCGGATCGGCTGCTGCAGGGGCCGGGGCCACACCTCGGCGTCGACCAGCGGGGGCCGGAAACGGCCCGACCACGTGACTTTGTTGTGCCGCCAGAGCGTCCGGAACAGCTCGTAGGACTCGCGGTTGCGGTCCCACTGGTCCTCGGCGGTGACGTGGAACAGCCTGGCCTGCGCCGCGCCGTTGCCCTTGCCGATGATGAGCTCGAGGCGCCCACCGGAGAGGTTGTCGAGGGTGGCGTAGTCCTCATAGGCGCGGACCGGGTCGAGCAGGCTCAGCGTGGTGACCGCGGTGAAGAGCCGGATCCGTGAGGTCAGCGCCGCGATGTGGCTGAGCACCACGGGCGGCGACGAGGAGACGAAGGGCCGCTCGTGGCGCTCGCCCACCCCGAAGCCGTCGAAGCCCAGCTCCTCGGCCAGCAGCGCGTTGTCCACCACCTCCCGGAAGCGGGCGCGGCTCCCGTTGTCCTGGTCCGGCTGGCTGATCAGCGTGATGAGCAGGAACTTCATGCGAGCCCCAGGTGGCCGCGCAGGGTGTCCGCCGTGTACTCGGTGCGGAACACGCCGCGCTCCTGCAGCAGCGGCACCACGGTGTCGACGAACTCGTCCAGGCCGCCGGGCGTGAGGTGCGGGACGAGGATGAAGCCGTCGCAGGCGCCGGTCTGCACGTACTCGTCGAGGGAGGCCGCGACCGAGGCCGGCGTGCCGATGAACGACTGCCGCCCGGTCACCTCGATGATCAGCTCGCGGATGGACAGGTTCTTGGCCTCGGCGCGGGCCCGCCACTCGGCCGCGGTCCGGTGCCGGTCGTGCGTCTGGGCGGTACGCCCCTGGATGATCGTGTTCTCGTCGTCCAGCGGGTCCACCTCGGGCAGGGGGCCGTCGGCGTCGTACGCGGACAGGTCCCGGTTCCAGACCTGTTCCAGCAGCAGGATCGCGGTCTGCGGGCTGACCTGCTGGCGGCGGATGTGGTGCGCCTTCTCCTGCGCGTCCGCCTCGGTCTCCCCCAGCACGTACGACACCCCGGGGATGATCTTGAGCGAGTCCGGCGACCGGCCGTAGCGGGCGAGCCGCGCCTTCACGTCCCGGTAGAACTCCCGGCCGTCCTCGAGCTCGTGGTGCCGGGAGAAGATCGCGTCGGCGCGCGAGGCCGCGAGCTCCCGGCCGCCGTCGGAGTCGCCCGCCTGCAGCACGACGGGATGCCCCTGCGGGCTGCGCGGCACGGAGAACCTGCCGCCGATGTCGAACTGCGGGCTGCGTACGGTGAAGTGCCCGGTGTCGGCGAAGAATCCGGTGTCCCGGACCGGTTCCAGCTTGTTCCAGGAGTCCCACAGCACCCGCGCGGCGTCGATGAACTCGCCGGCCCGCGTGTACCTGTCGGCGTAGTCGAGGAAGCCGCCGCGCCGGAAGTTCTCCCCGAAGAACGCGCCCGAGGAGGTGACGACGTTCCACGCCGCCCGCCCGCCGGAGAGGTGGTCGAGGGTGGCCAGTTGCCGGGCCAGCTCGTACGGCTCGTGGAACGTCGCGTTGAGCGTCCCCGCCAGCCCCAGATGCGTGGTCACCGCGGCGAGCGCCGACAGCACGGTCAGCGTGTCCGGGCGGCCGACCACGTCCAGGTCGTGGATGAGTCCCCGCTGCTCGCGCAGCCGCAGGCCCTCGGCGAGGAAGAAGAAGTCGAACTTGCCCCGCTCGGCCGTCCGCGCGAGGTGCACGAACGAGTCGAACGCGATCTGGCTGCCCGCGGCGGGGTCGCTCCAGACGGTCGTGTTGTTCACGCCGGGGAAGTGGGCGGCGAGAATGATCTGCTTAGGCAACGGAGATCCCCTCCGGCGAGTAGCGGTTGACGGCGACCGGGAGCCCGAGGCGGGTGCGCAGGTCCCCGGGCTCGTAGGAGGTACGGAAGACGCCGCGGTCCTGCAGCACCGGCACCAGCAGGCGGGTGATCGCCTCGAGGTCGAAGGGCAGGGCGCCGGGCCGCAGCCGGAAGCCGTCGACACCCGCGGCGCGCCAGCTGATCAGCAGGTCGGCCAGCTGCTCGGGCGAGCCGGCGAAGATGAGCGCGTCCGACTGCCACGGCGTCAGCTCGTCCAGCCGCGCGCGCCGCGCCACCGCCCCCGCCGCGTGGTCGTCCAGGAAGACCACCAGGTCGGCCAGGACCTTCAGCGACGGGTCCAGGGCCCGGACGATGCCGGCGGCCTCCTCGGCGGACGACGGCGTCACGAAGACCACATCGGCGCTGCGCGCGGCGAACTCGTACGGGACGGTGGCGTGCGCGAGCGCGGTCACGACCGGCTGGCCCTGCGGCGGCCGGGGCACGATGGCCGGCCCCTTGACCGAGAACCACTTCCCCGCGAAGTCGATGTAGTGCAGCTTGTCCCGGTCGACGAACCGTCCCGTGGTGGCGTCGCGGATGATCGCGTCGTCCTCCCAGCTGTCCCAGAGCCGCCGCACCACCTCCACCGCGTCGGACGCCTCGTCGAACAGGTCCCAGACGCCCTCCCCGGACAGGTCCACCTCCCGCCGCCCGAGCAGCCTGTCCTCGCCGGGCCGCGCCGACACCCGGGCCTGCCAGCCGCCCCGGCCCCCGCTCACGTAGTCGAGCGTGGCCAGCGCCGACGCCAGGTGGAACGGCTCGGTGTGCGTGGTCGTGGCCACCGGCACCAGCCCGATGTGCCGCGTCACCGGCGCCACCCGCGACGCGACGAGCACGGCCTCCAGGCGCCCGTTGATCTCGGTCGCCGCGGCGGACGGCGGCCCGAACGTGTCCTCGAACGTCACGAAGTCGAGCAGTCCGGCCTCGGCCTCCCGCACCAGGCGCACCCAGTGCCCGGGGGTGAAGACGGCCGCCGGGTCCAGCGGTGAGGTCCGCCACGCGGCGGGGTGCCAGCCGAGCCCGTCGAGGGCGACGGCGAGCGGGAACGGGGACGTCATGACGAGACCTCCAGGGTCGGTACGGCCGCCAGCAGCGCGCGGGTGTACTCATGGGCGGGCGTGGTGAAGACCTCGGCGGCGGTGCCGTGCTCGACCACCCGCCCGCCGCGCATGACCAGCACGCGATCGGCCAGGTGGTGCACGACGCCGAGGTCGTGCGAGATGAGGAGCAGCGCGGTCCCGTCCCGCTCGCGCACGTCCGCGAGCAGGTCGAGCACCTGCTTCTGCACGGACACGTCGAGGGCGGAGACCGGCTCGTCGCAGATGATCAGACTCGGCCGCGGCGCGAGGGCCCGGGCGATCGCCACCCGCTGCCGCTGCCCGCCGGACAGCTGCCGCGGATAACGGCCCAGGTGGCTCTCGCCGAGCCCCACGCGCTCCAGCAGCGGCAGGACCTCACCCCGGGGCGCGGCCTCGGCGACGATCCGGCCGACGGTCCAGCGCGGATCGAAGGACGACAGCGGATCCTGTGAGATGAACTGCATCCGGCGGCGCGACGGCCGGCGGCGGCGCTCGGGGACGCCCGACCACGGCGCGTCCCCGAAGGTGACCTCGCCGCCGTCCGGCGCGACGAGCCCGAAGAGGATCTGCGCGACGGTCGTCTTGCCCGAGCCGGACTCGCCGACCACGCCTACGACCTCACCCCGGCCGACGGTCACGCTGACGTCGTCCACCACGGTCTGTTTCCCGTACGTCTTCCGCAGTCCCGCCGCCCGCAGCACCACCCCCGCCCGGGGTGCCGCCGCCCGGCGCGGGCTGAGTGCCGCTGCCGCGACCAGCTTCCTGGTGTACGGGTGCCGGGCGCCCGCCAGCAGCGACGCCGTCGGCCCCTCCTCCACGACCACGCCGTCCTTCAGCACGAGCACCCGGTCGGCGAGCCGCGCCACGACGGCGAGGTCGTGGCTGATGAGCAGCAGCGTCTCGCCGGCCGCCCGCCGCTCGGCCAGCAGCCCGAGAATCTGCGCCTGCACGGTCACGTCGAGCGCGGTCGTCGGCTCGTCGGCGATCAGCAGCGGCGGCCGCGCGGCGATGGCGGAGGCGATGAGCGCCCGCTGCCGCAGCCCGCCCGACAGCTGATGCGGGTACTGCCGCGCCCGCCGTTCCGGCTCGGGCACGTGCACCTCGGCCAGCAAGGTCTCCGGAGTGTCCCCGCCGGCCCGGCGCACCCGGGCATCGTCCCGGCCGGGCTCCTGCCGGGCGGCGGGGCGTATCTGGCCGGGCTCCTGCCGGAAGGCGGGGCGTGTTTGGCGCCGGTGGACGCGCAGCACCTCGCCGATCTCCGCCCCGACGGTCCGCAACGGATCGAGCGACACGAGCGCGTCCTGCAGAACCAGACCGGCGAAGCCGCCGCGCACGCGCCGCCAGTCCCTTTCCCCGTACACCCGCGCGTCCCGGCCGTCGATCGTCAGCTCGGCCGCGGTCACCGTCGCACCGGGGCCGGCCAGCCCGACGAGGGCCCGCGCGGTGACACTCTTGCCCGACCCGGACTCCCCGACGATCGCCACGCACTCGCCGGCCTCGATCGAGAAGGACACCCCGCGCACGGCCCGTACCTCGCCGAAGGTGACATGCAGGTCCCGGACCGCCACCAGCGTCGTCATCGCGCCTCCCGCCCCTCGAAGCGACGCTGCCAGTGCCGGCCGGCGACGGTGAGCGAGACGACGGTGAGGGTGACGACCAGCCCGGGCAGGACCGAGGCCCACCAGGCGATCCGCAGGTAGCCCCGGCCGTCGGAGAGCATCGCCCCCCACTCCGGCGAGGGCGGCTGCGGCCCCATGCCGAGAAAGCTGAGCCCGGCGGCGACCAGCACCGCCTCCCCCAGCCCGATCGTCGCCAGCACCGGGACGGGACCGAGCACATTCGGCAGCACATGCCGCATCACGAGCCGGAGCCGGCTGTCCCCGAACGCCACCGCCTGCGTCACATAGCCCGCCCGCCGCACCACGAACGTCTGCGCCCGCACCACCCGCGCGTAATGCGGCAGCGTGGCGACCCCGATGGCGACGATCAGGCTCGTGGTCCCCGGGCCGGCGATCGCGATGAACAGCAGCGCCAGCAGAATCAGCGGGAACGCCGACAGCGCGTCGATTCCCCGGCTGAGCGCCTCGTCCGCGTACCGGTGCGAAAGCCCGGCCACGACCCCCACCACCACTCCGGCAGCGACCGCGAGCAGGGTCGCGGCCGCTCCGATCGCCAGCGAATGCCGGGCGCCGTGCACGACCCGATCGAACACGTCGCGCCCCAGCTGGTCGGTCCCGAACCAGTGCGTTGCGCTGGGCGCCTGCAACACGTGCAGCGGGTCGGCGCGCAGCGGATCACCCCCGAGCAGTGACGGCCACACCACAGCCACCGCCGCGACAACAAGAAACGCCGCGGCGCAGATGACACCGGCCCGTCCGCCCCCACGACGTCGCCGCCCGACTGCGCTGCCCGCGTCTCCCCGGCCTCCCCGGGACACGCCCTCGGCTTGCGCCCGGGTGACGCCGTCATCCCCCAGCTGGATGACCCCGTCAGCCCGCGATGAGGCGACATCGTCAGCACGCCGCTGGGTGACGGTGTCAGCTTGTCGCTGGGTGACGGTGTCAGCTTGTCGCCGGATGACCATGTCAACTCCTCCGCAGGCGTGGGTCGACGATCAGGTAGGCGAGGTCGGCCACGGTGTTCAGCACCACGTACACGGCGGCCGACAGCACCACGACGGCCAGCACCACGGGCATGTCCTTGCTGGTCACGGCGAGCAGGGTGACCGAGCCGAGCCCGGGCCGCCCGAACACCGACTCGATGATCACCGCGCCGCCCAGCAGCACCCCGAACAGCCATCCCACCAGCGCGATCGCCGGCAGCAGAGCGTGCCGCAGCGCATGCCGGACGAGCACCGCGCTCTCCCTCAGCCCGCGCGACCGGGCGGTGACCGCGAACGGCTCGTCGAGCGCCCGGTCCAACCCGTCGCGCAGAACCTGCGTGAGCACCCCGGCCACCGGCAGCGCCAGCGTGAGCGCCGGCAGGACGAGCGCCGAGATGCCCTTGTCACCCGAGACCGGGAACCACCCGAGCCGGAACGAGAACACGCTCAGCACCACGATCCCGATCAGGAACGGCGGGGTGGACACCAGCACGAGCTCCGCCGACGAGCTGACCCGCCGCGCCCACGGCCGCCGGGTGGTCAGCGCCAGCACCAGCGCACAGCCAACCCCGAGCACGGCCGCGGCGGTCGCCAGCCGTACCGTCGGCCCCAGCTGCGCTCCGATGACATCGCTCACCGAACGCTGCAACAGATACGACCGCCCGAGATCCCCATGGGCGACCCGCCCGAGATAGCTGACGTACTGCACGATCTCCGGCCGGTCCAGCCCCCACTCCTCGATGATCCGGGCCCGGATCTCCGGAGTATCGGCCCCATCACCGACGATGGTGTCCACGGTGCTCCCGGGCGCCGCCAGCAGCGCCAGATAGGCCGCCGTCGCGGCAACCCACAGAACCACCAGACCCGACACCACCCGCCGGACGACAGCGCTCACTGCACACCACCCAGCCCCACAGCGCGGGGCAATCCAGCGGCGGATCCATGGCGGCCCACCCCAGCCAGCCATGCGACAGGGTGGCGGGTGGGGGTCATTTGGCGAGCCAGATGGCGGCGGCGCCGGCGGGGACGCCGGCGGTTGGTTCGAAGCCCAGGCCTCCGACGGAGCGGCTGGCGGCGAGCTGGTCGGCCGGGGCGTAGAGCGGCAGGATCAGCGCCTGCTCGGTGATCACCTTCTGCTGGATCTTCGCGTAGGTGGCGCGGCGCTTGTCCGGGTCCGCGGTGGCGACGCCCTCGGCCAGGAGCGCGTCCAGGCCGGGGTCCTCGAAGCCGGTGCGGTTGATCGCCCCGCCCGAGTGGAGCAGCAGGTCCAGGGCCGCGCCGGCGTCGGTGTCGGCCCGGGAGTTGTCGAAGACCTCGTACTCGCCGTCCGCGAGGGCCTTGGTCGCGGTGCCCTGGTCCACCACGGACACCTGCAGGTCGATCCCGGCGCTCTGCTTGACGGCGGCCTGCACGGTCTGGGCGAGGATCTCGCGGCGGTCCCGGACGAAGGGCGCCGACTGCACCAGACGTACGGTCAGGCGCCTGCCGTTCCTCGTCCGGAACCCCTCCGCGTCGCGGGTGGCCCAGCCGGCCTCGTCGAGCAAGCGGTTCGCCTCGGCCGGGTCGCCGGAGTACGTGTTCTCGAGGCTCTTGTCGTACAGCGGGCTGGTCGGGCTCACCACGCTCCACGCCCGGGTGGCGGTCCCCCGATAGACCGCGTCGAGCACGGTCGGCACATCCACCGCCTCCCGGAACGCCTGCCGCACCCGGACGTCGTCGAACGGCGCGTGCGCGATGTTGAAGTAGTACGAGTACGCCGATCCGGAGTTGAGACCCTTGCTGAACGCGAGGTCCGGGTTCGAGGTGATCAGCGCCTGGTCGGTGGCCGGCACGCCCTCGATGACCTGCACCTGGCCGGAGCTCAGCGCCCCGACGCGGACCGACGGCTCCTTGAGGAACCGGTACGTGACCTCGTCCAGATAGGCCGGCCGCGAGCCCCCGTACGCCGGGTTGCGGGCGAAGTGGACCTCCTGCCCGGGGACGTACCGGTCGAGGACGAACGGGCCGGTGCCCTTGAGCTCGGGGCCGCCGGCCTTGAGGTCCTTGGCCTCCTTGAGCGACTTCGGGCTGACCACGGCGCCCTGCGGCGAGGAGAGGAAGTCGAGGAACAGCACGTCGGGCCGGGTCAGCCGGAACACGACCGTGTCCGGGGCGGGCGTGGTGACCGCGCCGAGGTTGCGCAGCTGCACGGCGGCGACCTGCGGGGCGTACCCGGGGCTGCGCAGTTGATCGATGTTGGCCTTGACCGCCGCCGCGTCGAAGGGCGTCCCGTCGCTGAAGGTGATGCCGGTGCGCAGCTTGACCGTGTACGCCTTGCCGTCCGCGGCCGCCTCGTAGCCGGTGGCCAGCCAGGGCCGGTAGCCGCCCCGCTCGTCGTGCGTGAGCAGCGCCTCGAACGTGTTCCAGACCAGGAGGCGCGCCTTGGCCTGCGCGTACAGGTGCGGGTTGAAGGTGATCGGCTCGGTCTCGATGCCCCAGGTCAGCGAGCCGCCGCTGACCGGTTGCCCGGCGTCGGCGGTGGTCTGCGGGGAGGCGGAGCAGGCGGTGAGGGCGAGCGCGAGGGCGGTGACGGCTACGGCGAGTCGGCGCACGGAGGAAACTCCTGTCGCTGTCCATGCAGGGAAGGCGAGGTGTCCCGTCGCGGGAGGTCGCCGGCGGCGACCTCGGCATCGAGGCCCCGGCGGCGGGGAGCGTGCGGTCGCCGGCGACGCATCGACGCCCCGGCGGCGGGGGCGTGTGGTCGGCGACCTCGGCATCGAGGCCCCGGCGACGGGCAGGGCGTGCCGCCGGCGGCATCGGGGCCGCCGGCGACGGGGAAGGCGTGCTGTCAGCGGCGACAGGACGCACCGGCACGGCGGCACAGGTCGATGCTGAGCCGCCGGACGAGGAGCACCGGAGCTGGCATATCTATTTCCTATAGCCGAAATAGGATTACCGCAAGGGTTCTGTGATCCCCGTCCATCGTCCGCACCGGCCGGCACCGGTCGCGGAAACACCCCGGACACCGGCAAGACATCGATGGTTTACGATGCCGGGAGCGCTCCCACCACGTCGGGAAAGGGGACTTACATGAGGTCGAGGATCAGAAAGGCCGGGCTCGCCTCCCTCGCGGCAGCCCTGGCCTTCGCCGGGGCGGTGCACGGCGTCACCAGGGCCGCCGCGGCCGACGTCACGGCCCAGCTGAACGCCACCCAGCTGGTCGCCGCCATGGGCGCCGGCTGGAACCTCGGGAACAGCCTCGAGGCCAGCACCAACGGCATCCCGGGCGAGACGGCCTGGGGCAACCCGGTCGTGACGCAGGCGCTCATCGACCGGGTGCAGGCCGCCGGTTTCAAGACGATCCGGATCCCGGTCTCCTACCTGGGCACCATCGGCGCCGGGCCGAACTACCCGGTCAGCGCGGCGTGGCTGAACCGGATCCAGGAGGTCGTCGACTACGCCCACCGCCGCGGCCTGTACGTGCTGATCAACATGCACGGCGACGGCTACAAGACCGTCACCGGGTCCTGGCTGATCTGCGACGCGGCCGACCAGGCGACGATCAGGGACAAGTACCAGAAGGTGTGGCAGCAGATCGCCACCCGGTTCGCCGGCTACGACGACCGCCTGATCCTCGAGTCGATGAACGAGAACTTCGACGGCCAGTACGGCAACCCGACCGAGCCGTGCTACTCGAACATCAACGCGTACAACCAGATCTTCGTCGACACCGTGCGCCGCACCGGCGGCAACAACGCCTCCCGCTGGCTGCTCGTGCCCGGCTGGAACACCAACATCGACCACACCGTGGGCAGCGGCTTCGTGCTGCCCACCGATCAGAACCGGTCACCGTCCGTCCCGGCCGGCGAGCAGCGCATCATGATCTCGGTGCACTACTACGACCCGTGGGACTTCACGGGCCAGGAGGACGCCACCATCACGCAGTGGGGCGCCGGCGCGACGAACCCGGCGAAGAAGTCGGTCTGGGGCCAGGAGGACTACCTGGACGGCCAGCTGAAGAAGATGTACGACCGGTTCGTCACGCGCGGCTACCCGGTCTTCGTCGGCGAGTACGGCTCGATCGACAAGACGACGTACGACTCCGCGAGCAACCGCTACCGTGCGGACTACGCGCGGGCCGTGGTGGCCGCGGCCAGGAAGTACGGCGCGGCGACCGCCTACTGGGACAACGGCTGGAACGGGCAGCACGGGTTCGGCCTGTTCGACCGGAGCTCGGCGACGGTGACGCAGCAGGGCATCATCGACGCGATCATGAGCGCGGCCGGCGGCGCCCAGCCCACCACCCCGCCGCCCAGCACCCCGGCCCCGGCCGGCACCTGCCGGGTCACCAGCGCGGTCAGCGCCTGGAACACCGGCCTGACCAACAGCGTCACGATCACCAACACCGGCACCGCCGCCGTCACCGGCTGGACCCTGGTCTTCACCCTGGCCGCCGGGCAGACCTTCGTCTCCGGCTGGAGCGCCGCCTTCACCCCGGCCGGCGCGACCGTGACCGCGGCCGACGCCGGCTACAACGCCACCCTGGCGCCGGGCGGCTCGGCCACCATCGGCTACCAGGCGAGCCACACCGGCAACGCGGCCGCCCCGACCGGCTTCAAGCTCAACGGCACCGCGTGCAGCTGAGGGGTTTCCGGGCGCAACCACGCACGGACGTAGCCGCGCGGCCGGGGCCGCTCAGGGGCGCCCAGCGCCCCTGGCCCCGGCCGTGCGAGCCCTCGGCGTGAGCGACGGTCTGTACGCCCCACCCCGCTACGACATCTGCTTCTAGATTTTGATCTTGCGGTCGCGCTGCGCCACTCCCTGCGGCCCGTACGGGTACTCGCCGACGACCGGCGTGCTCGCCTCGGTGAGCAGCTCGGTCTCCTTCTCGGACAGGCGCAGGTCCGCGGCGCCGAGGTTGTCGTCGAGCTGCTCGACGGTGCGCGCGCCGAGGATGACCGAGGTGACCGCGGGGCGGGCGGCGAGCCAGGCGAGGGACACCTGGGACATCGACACGCCGCGCTCCTCGGCCACGCCGCGGACGGCGTCGAGGATGCGCCAGGTACGGGTGTCGGAGTTGCGCGGGCCGTACGCCTCCATGCCGCGGCCCGGGTCCTCGCCGAGGCGGGTGGCGCCGGTGGGAGCGTTGTCGCGCTGGTACTTGCCGGTGAGCCAGCCGCCGCCGAGCGGGGACCAGGGCAGGATGCCGATGTTCTCGTTGCGGCACACGTCGACGAGCTCGAACTCGATCTCGCGGACGAGCAGGTTGTACTGCGGCTGCAGGGTGACGATCGGCGCGAGCCCGCGGAACTGGGTGAGCAGCGCCGCCTTCTGCAGCTGCCAGCCGAGGAAGTTGCTGACGCCCACGTAGCGGATCTTGCCGGCGCGCACGGCGTCGTCGAAGAAGCCGAGCGTCTCCTCGAGCGGGGTCAGCGGGTCCCACGCGTGCGCCTGGTAGAGATCGATCGTCTCCACGCCCAGCCGGCGCAGGCTGGCGTCGAGCGCCCGGGAGAGGTTGACGCGGGTCAGGCCGGCGGCGTTCGGGTCGTCGCCCATGGGGAAGCGGCCCTTGGTGGCGATGACGAGCCGGTCCCGTACGCCCGGCCGCGCCGCGAGCCACCGCCCGATGACCTCCTCCGACGCGCCCTGCGAGTAGACGTTGGCGGTGTCGACGAAGTTGCCGCCCGCCTCGACGAACCGGTCGAGCTGGGCATGCGACACCTCCTCGCTGCTCTCGTTGCCGAACGTCATCGTGCCCAGGCACATCGACGACACGATCGTGCCCGTACCACCGAGTCTGCGATATTCCATGACCTCGATATCCCTCCCCCGGGCTGCGTCAAACCCTAGGCTTCGTGGCCGTTGACCACGCTGCTGCCCGCCGTCAGCCGGGCCAGCAGGGCGGGCAGGTCGATGCCGGTCAGGTCGGTGCCCAGCTGCAGGCCCTGGGTCACGTTGTTGGCGACCGACTTGGTGAGGTTTGAGGCGCCGTCGGTCGAGATGACGGTCAGCTTGTCGATGCTGCCCATCGGGGCGCTGGCGGCCTCGAC
>NZ_JAUQWH010000329.1 GCF_030757795.1 Actinoplanes oryzae | reverse complement strand
AGCGAAGCGGTCCGACGGGCGGTCGGGGTGGTCTTCGGCCGGGGGAGCCACGATGCCCGCGGCGAGGGAGGGCTCGGTGCGGGGGCGGGTCTCCGGGGCCGGGTCGGGGTCGCCGTCGAGGGGGAGGTCGATGTCGTCGTGGGCTACGCGGGCGGCTTGCTCCGACACCGGCGGGACCGGCGTGGGCGACGACGTTGCGGTGGCCCCAGCAGCGGCGGCCGCGGGAGAGGTGGGCGCAGCAGCGGCGGCCGCGGGAGAGGTGGGCGCAGCAGCGGCGGCCGCAGGAGAGGTGGGTGCCGACGCCGGCGAGGTGGGCGCCGACTCCGGACGGGTGGGATGCGGGTGCGGGCGCGGCTTGGTGCGAGGCGGGGCGGCGGAAGCGGCGCCCGCGGGGGTGGCAGCGGAGGGTGCCGCGGGCTCAGTGGTGGTCGCGGAGGGTGCAGCGGCCGCGGTGGAAGGGGCGGCCGCGGTGGAAGGGGCGGCGTCCGCAGAGGAAGCGGTAGGCGCGGCGGGGGAAGACGGGGCCGGGTCGGGAGTGGTGGGGTCCGGGTCTTCCTCGCCGGGGGGTGGGGCCGTGGCGGTCGCCGTGCGGGCGCGGTGGGGGAGGGTGCGGCCGTACGGGTCGACGTCCGCGCCGACGAGCTGGCCTTCCAGTATCGGGCCGCCCGGGTCGTCGCGGACTATCACCGAGGCGGCCGACGTTGCGGCCGGGGGCGGCGGCGGGGGGATGTCGTCGTCGGCGAGGGTGTGGGGGCTCGGGGGCGGCGGGGGCGGCTCGTCGGGGCCGCGGCCCCAGGTGCGGTCGCGGGTGACCCAGGGCGGGGGCTCGGGTTCGCCGCCCAGGAGGTCGTCGTCGGGGAGGTCCTCGTCGTAGTAGCGCGGCGGGGTGTTGCTGACCGTGGCCTCGCGCGTCTCGGCCTCGTCCCAGTTGATTTTCACGCGGCGCATGTCGTCGACGTCGACGGTGACCGGGACCATGTCGCCGACCAGCGGCCACTTGGAGACGGGCACCCGGGGGTCGCGGACGGTCACCTCGGTGGGGGACAGGCCGGGGGCGATGACCAGGATGAGCAGCTCGGCGCGGCCGTAGATGGAGGTGGTCGGCGGGTCGGAGATGGCCTTGACCTGGGCGTTGCCCGCGATCCAGGCGCGGGCGCCGCGGCGGGCCACGGTGACCGTGCCGACGACGAAGGCGAGGACCAGCATGACCAGGCCGAGGACCACGATCGCCCAGCTGCCCATGCCCAGGCCGAACACCATCACGAAGGCCGCGATGCTGCCGACCACGATGGCGACGACTTTGCGCGCCTGCGCGACGGGACGGCCGTTCGGATTCGCCACTTTGTGACCTCCTGACGAGTCCGCGTCCGGCGGATGACCGGAAAGCGGAGCATGTCCCGTCAGGTTACGTAGAGTCGCCCGACGGAGGAAAGTAGCCCGATGCGAAACTCCCGGGCGGGCGGCCGGGAGAAAAGAACAGCCGATAGGCTGACGAGGAAAATCGGCGTGTCAGATTGCAACAGGAGGCTCCACCCGTGTCCGACAGCCCCGCCGAGCGCACCCTCGTGCTCGTCAAGCCCGACGCGGTCCGCCGCGGCCTCCTCGGTGAGATCCTCGGCCGCTTCGAGCGCAAGGGCCTGACCATCGACGCGCTGGAGCTGCGCACGATGGACGGCGAGCTCGCCGACCAGCACTACGCCGAGCACGTGGAGCGCGACTTCTACCCGCCGCTGAAGGCGTTCATGACCAGTGGCCCGCTGGCCGCGGTCGTGCTCTCCGGCGACGAGGCGATCGCCGTCGTGCGCGCGCTCATCGGGTCGACGGACGGGCGCAAGGCCGCCGCCGGCACGATCCGCGGCGATCTCGCGCTGTCCAACCGGGAGAACCTGGTGCACGCCTCCGACGGCCCGGACAGCGCGAAGCGCGAGCTTGCGCTCTGGTTCCCCCGCCTCTGAGCGGGAGATAACCAGGAGTTCATGTCACGCCGATAGACCGGCGGCATGACATCGATCAATCGACGCACGCTGCTGCGGGCGGGACTGGCCGGCGGCGCCCTGAGTGCCCTGCCCGTCCTGTCCGGCGCACCGGCGTTCGCGGCCGGGAAGGCCCGCCCGCTCCTGACCCACGGCGTGCAGAGCGGCGACGCCCTGGCGGACTCGGCCGTCGTCTGGACCCGCGCCGACCGGCCGTCGCGCATGTGGGTGGAGATCAGCCGCCGTCCCGACCTGC
>NZ_JAUQWH010000328.1 GCF_030757795.1 Actinoplanes oryzae | reverse complement strand
AAACACCAGTCAACCACCGACGAACGATTATGAGGAACCGCCGCCGCCATACGGCGAAATCGGCGAGAGTCCCCCACCGTACGCGGACGCTACTACCAAAGTGGACGGTCCAGGTGAACCCCAGGCGACGGGCAACCAACAACCCGCCCCGGGCACCGGCTCCCCCGGCACCGGCTCCCCAGCCCCCGCTACGACCCAACCGCCCGCAAACGCCACAAGCCAGCCTCCGCCCACCGCCTTCACCACGGTGGCGCCGCCGGCCGCGCCGGCCGCGACCCCCGCCCCGAGCCCCGCAACAGCCTCGCCCACGCCGAACACCGCAGCCGGATCGCCGACGCCGAGCCCCACAGCCGGATCGCCGACACCCCACGCCACCGGCGGCTCTCCCACGGCCGGCTCACCCACGGGCGGCTCACCCACGGGCGGTCCCACAGCGGGTTCCCCCTCGCCCAGCCCCACCGCTGGATCCCCCACGCCGCAACCCGCAACGGGGGCGCCGACGGCCAATCCTGTGGTGGGCGCGCCCGCGCCCAGCCCGGCAACCTCCACGCCAACGCCGCGCGATGTCGCAAGCCCCGCCCCGGCTCCCACCGCCAACCCCGCTGCCTCCCCCGCGCCGACCGGCGCGCCCGCGACCTCGCCCACCGGAGCGCCCGCGCCTGCAACCTCGCCCACCGGAGCGCCCGCGCCCCAGGGCCTGCCCGGCTTCGACACCACGGTCGTCGCCCCACCCGCAGCCGCGGCACCGGCACCGGCACCGGCACCGGCAGCAGCCCCTGTCGAGGCCACTGCCCCCGCGCCAGCCCCCGTCGAGGCCACTGCCCCCGCGCCCGCCCCGGCCGGGGCGCAGAACCCCCCGCCGGTCGGCGCCCCCGACCAGGCCGCCCAGAGCAACCCGGCACAGAGTCCGCAGGTCTCCCCCGCGACATCACCCCAAGGCACCCCAGCCACCTCGCCGCAAGGCACTCCCGCCACGTCGCCCCAGGGCAACCCGACCACATTGCCGCAGGGCACTCCCGCCACGTTGCCGCAAGGCACTTCCACCACGTCGCCCCAGGGCGCTCCGGCGACTTCGCCCACGACTGGCGTGAATCCGCCGAGCGCCCCCGGCACTGCAGCGAATCCGGCCCCAGCCACCTCGACCAACCCGGCGCAGAACCCGGCCACGGTCCCAAGCCAGAGCGCGCCGGCTCAGCCCGCCGCCCCCATCGACACCACGGTGGACACTCCGACGGCAGCTGCGCCGGTCACCGCACCCCAAGCCGGACCAGTCAACGCGCCGCAAGCCGCGCCAATCAGCGCCACCACCCCGACCAGCACCGACACCCCCACCGCAGCGCCGACAGCCACCCCGACCGGCAGCACATCCACTGGCAGCACGCCGGCCACAGCAGCCCCCACCGGCACGGCACCAGACACGGCGACCCCGACCGGCACGACGCCGAACACAGCCGTCACGACCGGCACGGCACCGAACACAGCAGTCCCAACCGGCGCGATGCCGGCCGCAGCCGCTCCGAGTGCGATGCCCGCGACCGGCGCCGGCCCGGCGACGGCGTCCCAAGCGCAGCCGAGTGCGACGCGTTCTCCCGAGAGCAGCAGCGCCACCCCCACCGGCGACTCCCCGGCAACCCGGG
Source organism: Actinoplanes oryzae (assembly GCF_030757795.1). Lineage (GTDB taxonomy): Bacteria > Actinomycetota > Actinomycetes > Mycobacteriales > Micromonosporaceae > Actinoplanes. The sequence continues at coordinate 670 of NZ_JAUQWH010000328.1, read as the reverse complement.
CGAACCCCCGCGACCTCCCGCCGCTGGACACCACGGTTCCTCCGGCCACCGCGGACGTCTCGCCGCTGACCGAGTCGGACCTGGCCGTCGACCTCACCGACTCCCCGGTCTCGCCAATCGACAGCCGATCCGACACCGAGCCCGAAAACGAAACCGAGACCGCGCCGGCACCGGCACCGGCACCGGAAACCGCACTCGCACCCGCGCCGGAAGCCACACCCGGGACCGCACCCGCGCCCGAGACCGCGCCGGAAACCACACCCGAGAGCGCACCCGCAGCCGAAACCGCGCCGGACACTGCACCCACAGCCGAGACCGCATCCGACACCGCACCCGCGGCCGAAACCGCACCCGCCCCGGCGCCGGCAGAAAGCACGGACACGGCCACCGGCCCGGCCGCCCCGCCCACCGTGCAGACCCCCTCGCGAGCGCCGAAGGGCAAGGGCCCCGCCAAGTCAGCCCCCAAGTCCACCGGATCCCGGCCAACCACCACACCAATGCCGGCCGTCCTCGGTAACCGTGGCTCGGCACCTTTCCGTGCCGCCCAACAGACCTACGGCCTGCAGCAGGTAGGCGAACCGCGCCGCATCAACCCGGTCCCGCCACGCGACGCGACCACCGCCGACAAACCCGCCTACCTGGCCACGGTCCCGGTCACACCCGGCACTGA
>NZ_JAUQWH010000327.1 GCF_030757795.1 Actinoplanes oryzae | reverse complement strand
GCAGCATCGAGCGCTCGCCCCGGGCCCGCCGCAGCAGGGCGCCGAGCCGCTGCCCGCGCTCGACCTCTTCGTCCGTGAGTGGCAACCTGACCATGCGGCCGATTCTAATACCGGGATAGTATTCCCGGGATAGTTATTGGTACGCGAGAGAAGGCGCCGCCGTGATCGAGATCCTGGACCCCACCGACCTGCCGCGCGCCCGCCGCACCGGCGCCCTGGTCGCCGACATCCTGCACGAGCTGCGCGGCCGCAGCGCCGCCGGGGTCAACCTGCTGGAGATCGACCGGTGGGCGCAGACCATGATCATCGACGCGGGCGCCGAGTCCTGCTACGTCGACTACGCGCCCTCCTTCGGCCGCGGCCCGTTCGGCCACTACATCTGCACCTCCGTCAACGACGCCGTGCTGCACGGCCTGCCGCACGACTACACGCTCGCCGACGGCGACCTGCTCAGCCTCGACCTGGCCGTCTCCCTCGGCGGCATCGTCGCCGACTCGGCCATCAGCTTCGTCGTCGGCGGCGCGCCCACCCCGGAGGACCAGGCCCTGATCACCGCCACCGAGCAGGCCCTCGCCGCGGGCATCGCCGCGGCCGGCCCCGGCGTGAGCACCGGCGACATCTCGCACGTCATCGGGACCGTGCTGAGCAACGCGGGCTACACGGTGAACACGGAGTTCGGCGGGCACGGCGTCGGCTCGACCATGCACCAGGACCCGCACGTCGCCAACACCGGCCGCCCGGGCCGCGGCTACCGGCTGCGCCCCGGCCTCCTGCTGGCCCTCGAGCCCTGGATCATGGCCGACACCGACAAGCTCGTCACCGACGCCGACGGCTGGACCCTGCGCAGCGCCACCGGCGGCCGCACCGCCCACAGCGAGCACACGGTCGCCATCACCCCCGAGGGCGCCGAGATCCTGACTCTGCCGTCTGCCCGGTCTTAGGGCCTGCTTCACAACTGGAGGCCGGGCTGCGGCGGGCCCAGATCCCGCCTGCGCACGTCCCGTGGAAGCCGGGATACAACACCGGTATCCAGGCTTCCACGGGCCGCACGCAGCCGAAATCTGGACTCCGCCTCGCTCCGACCCCAGTTGTGGATCAGACCCTAATCGAGATATTGCGCCAGGGCGTCACGTTGCTGGGCGAGGTCACGCAGTTGCGCGTCGAGCTCCGCGCGCTTGTCCTCGAACCGGCTCCGCTGCTTGTCGCACATCGAGAACTCGGGAACAGGGCCGGAGGTGCAGGGCAGCAGGCTGCGCGTCGTCTCGGAGTTGAAGCCGAGGCGCAGGAGCGTCGTGATGTGGCGCACGACCATCGGAGCGTCGTCGCCGTACGCGCGATATCCGTTGCTCGTGCGCTGCGGAACCAGCAGCCCCTGCTCCTCGTAGTAGCGCAGCGCCCGCCTGCTGACTCCGGTCCTGTGGGCCAGTTCTCCGATCCGCACTGACAACTCCTCGCCTTGACCTTCACGCCGGCGTCACCCCGTACGGTCGCGCCATGATCCCGTCAACACCGGCGGCGAGCCCGGATCTTCCGCCTCGCCGCGTCCACATCGTGCACGGCTTCCGGGCGACTCCCGAGTCCCACTGGTTTCCCTGGCTGCGGGGCGAACTGGCCGCCCGCGGCAGCGACGCCCGGATCATCGCGCTGCCCGCCGCGGAGGCGCCCGCCGCCCCGGCCTGGCACCAGACCCTCGCCGCGGCGATCCCCGAGGTCGACTCCGAGACCTGGATCGTCGCGCACAGCCTGGGCGTCATCAGCGTGCTGCGCCGGCTGGCCGACCTCGATCCGCCCTGGACCCTGGGCGGGCTCATCGCGGTGTCCGGCTTCACCGGGAGATTGGCCGCGCTGCCCGCCCTCGACGCCTTCCTGGCCGAGGACGCCGACCTCACGGAGGTGACACCCAGAATCTCGCACCGGCACTCGATCTACTCCGACAACGACATGCTCGTCCCGCGGGCCGCCTCCGCCGCGCTGGCCGCCCGGCTGGGGTCGCAGACCCACGTCGTTCCCGGAGCGGGCCATTTCCTGGCCGCCGACGGATTCACCAGCCTGCCGGCGATCACCCGGATTCTGGGCGTGTCGCCACCGCCGGGGCCTTGACCGCACCGCCGCCGCGCACGCTTCGGCCGGGCCGCAGCCGCCGCGCACGCTTCGGCCGGGCCGCAGCCGCCGCGCACGCTTCGGCCGGGCAGCAGCCGCCGCGCACGCTTCGGGCGGGCCCGGGGGCGACCCGGCCGAGCCGCCAGGGGCGACCCGGCCGGGCCGGCGGGGATGCTCCTATGGATGTCAAGCGGCGAGTTCATGATCTTCAGCTGTGATGATCTGATAGACCTCCCGGGCGACGTAACGCTTGAGA
>NZ_JAUQWH010000326.1 GCF_030757795.1 Actinoplanes oryzae | reverse complement strand
CCGGAGAACAACAGGTCGCCGTCGTGGGCGTGGGCGAGGGAGACAGCTTTCAGCACAGGCAGGCACCTCCGGAGGCGATGTCGGACGACAACGAAGCCGGAGAGCTGTCACATGGCTGCCACGATGCCCCTCGGCGGGGCCGTGCGCAACCGCTTTTGCCGGGGGCCGCTCAGGCGGCGTACCGGGCCGCCACGTGCACGCCCTGCGCGTCGGTGACCGCCAGGCGGGTCGCCATCGTCGAGCGGCCGGCCAGCTGCGCCGCGTAGGCCGCCCGCCGCCGGGCCACCACCCCGTCGCCCTTGCCCGCCACCGGCCCGGCGGCCTCCAGGTGCCGGCTCAGGCCGTCCTTGAGCAGGGCGAGGGCCTCGGTACGCAGCTGCGACACCCGCGACTCGGTCACGCCCAGCTCCGCCGCCACCTCGGCGAGCGGCCGCTCCCGCAGGAACGACGCCTCCACCACGTAGCGCAGCCGCTCCGGCAGCACCGCCACCGCGTCGTGCAGGTAGCCGATGCGCTCGCGGTGCAGCAGCATCTCCTCCGGGTTCAGGTCCTGCTCGGTGACCATGTCCTCGGCCGTGCCGGCCGCGAAGCCCTGCAGCGACAGCACCGCCGCGCGCTGCACGTCGTCGTCGACCGTCGCCAGCTCGGCGACCGCCACACCCAGCAGCTGCGCCAGCTCCTCGGCGGTGGGCGTGCGCCCCAGCTGCGCGGTCAGCTCCTGGCGGGCCACCTCGGCGCGCCGGGCCCGCGCCCGCACCGAGCGGCTCGCCCAGTCCATGCTGCGCAGCTCGTCGAGCAGCGCCCCGCGCACCCGCACCGCCGCGAACTTGCCGAACGGGATCCCGCGCGTGGCGTCGTACGCCTTGGCCGCCGTCACCAGTGCCGCGTACCCGGCCGACGCCAGGTCGTCGCGGTGCACGTGTGCCGGCACCTTGAACAGCATCTCCCGCACGATGTGACCGACCAGCGGCATGTTCTCACGGATGAGCGCGTCCATCGAGTTCCCCCTCGCAATCCGTCGCCCGGTGACCCCTCACCGGCTGACAGGGGGAACTTTTCGCTGCTCAGGGTGCAGAACCCGGTCTCGTACGGGTGCAGAGCGGTTGCAGCTCAAGAACTCCTAAAGTTTCAGCAGCCACCCGTTGTCGCCGGCCAGGCGCACCGCCTCGGCCCGGGTCCGCGCGCCCGTCTTGCCGATCGCCGACGACAGGTGATTGCGCACGGTGCCCTCCGACAGGCGCAGCTCGCGGGCCACGTCGGCGACCGTGCCGCCGTCGCGGGCCGCCCGCAGCACCTGCGTCTCCCGCTCGGTCAGCGGCGAGTCGCCCAGCGCCAGGGACTGCGCCGCCAGCGCCGGGTCGACCACCCGCAGCCCCTCGTGCACCCGGCGCACCGCGTCGGCCAGCTGCCGCGCCGGGGTGTCCTTGACCACGAACCCGCCCGCCCCGGCCGCCATCGCCTGCCGCAGGTAGCCCGCCCGCCCGAACGTGGTCACCATCAGCACCCGGCACTGCGGCACCTCCCGGCGCACCTGCCGCGCCGCCGCGATCCCGTCCAGCCCCGGCATCTCCACGTCCAGCAGGGCCACCTGCACGCCGTGCTCGCGCACCGCCGCCACGACCTCGTCGCCGCGGCCCACCTCGGCCACCACTGTCAGGTCGGCCTCCATGTCCAGTAACGCCGCCATCGCCCCGCGCACCAGCGCCTGGTCGTCGGCCAGCAACACCCGGATCACGCCCGCACCTCCACCCTGAACCCGTCACGCCCCGGCCGCGGCCCGGCACTGACCTGCCCGCCCAGGGCCGCCGCCCGCTCCCGCAGCCCCCGCAACCCCTGACCGTCGCCGGGTACGCCGCCCCCGCCGCACCCGTCGTCGAGCACCTCGACGCTCGACGGGCTCAGCCGCACCTCGCACCGGCTCGCCCCGGCATGACGCACCACGTTCGTCACCGCCTCCCGGATCGTCCACGCGAACAGCTCCCGCACCCGCGAGGGCACCTCGTCGGCCGCCCCGGGCAGCACCGCCTCCACGTTCGCCGCCGCGAGCGCCTCGCGCGCCGCGGCGATCTCCCCCGGCAGGCTGATCCCGCGCATCCCGAGCGCCGTGGCCCGCACGTCGGCCAGCGCGTCGCGCGCCAGCACCTCCAGGTCGCGCAGCTCCGCGCGGGCCCGCCGCACGTCCACGTCCAGCAGCCGCTGCGCCAGCTCCGCCTTGACCGTCACCACCGTCAGCGAATGCCCCAGGATGTCGTGCAGATCCGCGGCGATGCGCGCGCGTTCCTGCTGCACCGCCATCGTCGCCAGCTCCTGCTGCGCCAGCCGCAGCCGGGCCTGCCGCTCCCCGGCCAGCCGCAACCCGAAGGTCG
>NZ_JAUQWH010000325.1 GCF_030757795.1 Actinoplanes oryzae | reverse complement strand
GTCTCGTCCGCCCGCGGCGCGGTCATCGGCGCCCAGTCCACCGGCGCCGCCACCGCCCCGAGCCCGGCATCGCCGCGCCCCGAGTCCTCCCAGCCGCGCCCCGAGTCGTCCCGATCGGCGGCACCCCGCTCCGGCAGCTCCACACCCTCGGCCGTGTCCGGCACCCGCACCTGCGCCGCCCGTTCCGCCGCCTGCGCCGAGCCCCCCGGACCCGCCGACCCGGTCACCCCGCGCCGCGCCAGCATCGCGTCCAGATCCGCCGTGGTCCGCAGCACCTCGTCATGGAAGCTGCCCGCACCACCACCCCCGCCGACCGCCCGCGCCGACATCACCGGCCCGGTCCCCGCGCCGAAGGCCCCGCCATGCATTGCCGCACCGGCGTCGAACGCCCCGCCCTGCCCACCCGAGACGGAAGGCACTCCAGGCCCGGCGGCGCCCACCGCAGCCGCCGTGCCCGCGACCGGCGACGCCAAATCAGCCATCCCCGCCGCCGACGACCGTGGCACCGCGGCCCGATGCCGAGCCCCCAACGCTGGCGCCGGAGCCTCCTCGAAGTCCATCAGCCCCGCCGCATACCCGGCCACCCCGACCGCCCGCTCGGCCGGCAACTCCAGCAGCCGCTCGGCGCGCGCGGCGGCCGAAGCCTCCCGCAACCGCAGCGCCGCCACGAGATCCGCGATCCCGCGCAGCAACGCGGCACCGGCCAGGACCACCAGGACAATCTCCGCCGTACGCCCGAATGGCCCCGCCCCGTAGAACCCGACCCCGGCCTCCACCACGCCGAGCACCGCGTAGAGCCCCCAGATCCGGTCCGACTCCCGGCTCAGCATCCCGATCGCCAGGTCCGCCGCCCCGCGCACCATCAGGAACCACCCGACCAGCGCCCCCGGCGTCGCCCACGAACTGGTCCCGTCCGCGACGAGCAGCCCGCCCGTGGCGGCGAACACCACGGCCATCCCCGCGTTCAGACCCCACGTCCGCGTCAGCGCGAGCGCCCTGACCGCCTCGGTCAGCGCCCCGAACAGGATGACCGGCCCCGCCACCCGCGCCAGATCGGCCGGCTCCAGCCGCAGCACGCTCCACGACACAGCCAGCCAGGTCACGCCCGCGAACAACAGGAAGCCCCACAGGCCCTCCCGCACAACGGTCAAGGGCGACGAGCCGGACCACATCATGAATCCTCCCGCGGTGCTGCGCTGGTACTGCCATGACAACACCCACGACCACCGCAAACCGCCCTTTCCCGGAAAAACCCTCGCGTTCGCCCGACCTGTGCTGACCCGCTCACGCCTTCGGCCCCACCCACCGATCCAGCTCCGCCACCGCCTCCCGCCGCGCCACCGACAGCTGGACCGAACTGCACATCCGCCAGCGAACGCCGAGCCGATCAAGGGATTCCTGACAAAGTCGCATGATGTCGGCCGACTTGTTGGTGAACATGTAGCGCGAGTAGTGATACTCCTTCTCGTTGCGCACCACGCGGTTGTCGACCCGGCAGCCGTCCGAATGAAACAGGCCGCGCAGGAAATCTCCCGGAAATTCGTCCACCACGTCTTGCTGCCAGTGCACCAGGGCGATCAGGCGCTGGTGTTTCATGCCGGGTCCGTGCTGTGGCAGCAGGCACGGCCAGTGCTTCGAGTAGCTCTGCACCGAGGTGCACCCGATCTTGGGCACCCGCTGGACGCTGGTCGCGATCACCCGGCGCATGGCTTCCTCGCAGTTGTTGATCAGAACTGGCCAAGCGTTGTCGCACGCGATCCGTAGCACTGGAACCCGAGCCGAGGTCACCAGGTGCCCGTCTCCGAGGTAGAGCCCGAGCAAGTGCGAGTAGGCGGGTGCGTCATCGGGTGGCCGAGGAGGAATGTCGCACCGGGGACATCGGGAAGGAGCCGCGGCTCTTTCGGCGGCTCGGCCGACCAGGTCGCCGCTCAGCCATTGCTTCACCGTGCCGCGCGGCAGTTGCAGTTCACGTGAGACCGCGGAGATGGTCATGCCGGTGGCGTGGAGCTCGATGGCCCGGCGAATCAAGTGAGGAGGATGCACCCCGTCATTTTCGAACAGGGGTACGACATTCTCTGGTGTCCCCGGTGGGATTCGAACCCACACTGGATGGTGTTTGAGACCATTTCCTCTGCCGGTTGGGATACGGGGACCGGCTTCCGATCGTCGGGACCAAGGTCACGTCGATACGAGCAGGACACAGACTACCCACTACGCTGTCAGGGGTGACACCCGGATACCGGGGTGTCGACTTCATGGAGCGTTGGGGGTAGGGGTTTCGTGGCCGACACGCAGGCGAGTGCCGAGCGCAGGCGGGTTCTGATCGCCGAGGACGAGGCCCTGATCCGGCTCGACCTGGCCGAGATGCTCGTC
>NZ_JAUQWH010000324.1 GCF_030757795.1 Actinoplanes oryzae | reverse complement strand
GCCTCGCGCTGCGCCGGCGGCCCGCCATCGGCACGGTGACGATGGGTCCCGGCGGCTGGATCAGCCTCAAGCACAGTGCGCGGCCGGCGCTGAGGGCGAGCCGCACGGCGAGGCCGTGGTGGGCCCGCCTCCTCCGCGCCCGCCGGTTGGTCGTGGAGCGTTGAGCGGGTCGTTCGGCCCTACTGACGACGTTCGCGGCCGACCACGCTGAAGACAGCGACCGAAGGAGAATGTCATGCGTGCAGCCGTCGTCACCAGCTTCACCGAACCGCTGGCCGTCCGGGAGGTCCCGACCCCGCAGCCCGGTGACGGGCAGATCCTCGTCCGCATCGAGGCCAGCGGCCTGTGCCACACCGACATCCACGCCGCCCGCGGTGACTGGCCGGTCAAGCCGGCTCCCCCGTTCATCCCCGGCCACGAGGGCGTGGGCATCGTCGACAAGGTCGGTCCGGGCGTCACCGAGCACACCGTCGGTGACCGCGTCGCCGTCCCGTGGCTCGGGCACGCCTGCGGCACGTGCAAATACTGCGTGACCGGCTGGGAGACGCTGTGCGAGGCACAACTCAACACCGGATACTCCCTGGACGGCGGGCACGCCGAGTACCTGATCAGCGATGCCCGCTTCGCCGTCGAGGTCCCGGCCGGCATCGACCCGGCCGAGGCCGCACCTCTGACCTGCGCCGGGGTCACGACGTACAAGGCGGTCAAGGTCGGCGGAGTGACCCCCGGGGACCGAGTGGCGATCTTCGGCATCGGCGGACTCGGGCACCTCGCCCTGCAGTACGCCCAGATCTTCGGCGGAGAGACCATAGCCATTGACGTCACGGAGGAGAAGCTCGCTCTGGCCAAGCACCTGGGCGCCACCCGAGTCGTCAACGCCACCGCGGTGGACGCCGTGCGGCTCACCGACCAGATAGGTCCTGTCGACGTCGCGGTCGTCCTCGCCGCCGACCGCAGTGTCCTCGAGCAGGCCCACGCCTGCCTGCGCCCCGGTGGACGCCTGATCCTGGTGTCGATGCCGAAGGACAACACCATGTCGCTGCCGATCTTCCAGACCGTGCTGAAGGGTATCCGGGTCATCGGCTCCATCGTCGGAACCCGCGCCGACCTGGCCGAGGTCTTCAAGCTGCACGCCGCCGGGCGCACCAAGGTGTGCTTCGAGACCCGCCCGCTGGAGCAGATCAACACCGCGATCGAGGAGGTGCTCGCCGGCCGGGTTCCGGCCCGGCTGGTCCTGCTCCCCTAGACCACACCCCCGGGCCGGCGAGATCGCGCCCGCACCCGGAGGTCCCGGACGGTCCCGACCGTCCGGGACCTCCGGCCCTGACCGGCGGGGTCTTGCTCGGCAAGGCTGAGAGGAGACGAAGGAGGGGCCATGACCATCACACCGCGGGACGCCTGGCGCGGATTCCTCGGCACCGGCTGGCGGGAGACGATCGACGTCGGCGCGTTCATCCACGACAACATCGAGCCGTACGCCGGGGACGCTTCGTTCCTGACCGGACCGACGCCCCGCACGCAGCGGATCTGGCGGCAGCTGCAGCGGATGTTCGCCGAGGAACGCCGGCGCGGGATCTACGACGTGGACACCCACACCCCCTCCACGATCACCTCGCACGAGCCCGGCTACCTCGACCGCGACCACGAGCTGATCGTCGGCCTGCAGACCAGCTCGCCGCTGCGCCGCGCGATCATGCCCAGCGGCGGCCTGCGCATGGTGGAGAACGGCCTGGCCGCGTACGGCTTCGGTCTCGACCCGCACGTGAAGGCCATCTTCAGCCAGTACCGCAAGACCCACAACGACGGGGTCTTCGACGCTTATCCCGCCGATGTCAAGGCTGCCCGCCGCTCGCACATCATCACCGGGCTGCCCGACGCGTACGGCCGTGGCCGGATCATTGGCGACTACCGGCGCGTAGCGCTCTACGGCGTGGACCGGCTCATCATCGAACGTCGAGCGGTCAAAGCGTCACTCGACGGACAGCTCTCCTCGGAGGACGTGATCCGCGACCGCGAGGAACTCGCCGAACAGATCCGCGCTCTCGAGGAATTGCGGTTCATGGCCGGCCGCTACGGCCACGACATCTCCGGCCCTGCCACCACCGGCCGCGAAGCGATCCAGTGGCTCTACTTCGCCTACCTGGCCGCCACCAAGGAGCAGAACGGCGCGGCCATGTCGCTCGGGCGCACAGCCTCCTTCGCCGACATCTACCTGCAGCGCGACATCGCCGAAGGGACATTGACCGAGCAGCAGGCGCAGGAGCTGATCGACGACTTCGTCATCAAGCTACGCATCATCCGGTTCCTGCGCACCCCCGAGTACGACCAGCTGTTCTCGGGCGACCCGACCTGGGTGACCGAATCGCTCGGCGGCA
>NZ_JAUQWH010000323.1 GCF_030757795.1 Actinoplanes oryzae | reverse complement strand
GCCGGCGAGAAGGGCCTCGGCCTACCACCGATCCTGCTGATCGTCGACTCACTTACCGCTGCGCAACTCGCGGACTGCGTACACCGGAATGTGGTGTCGGTTCTGCCCCACTCGGCCTGCACGCCCGCGGCTCTGAGCGAGCACATCCGTGTGACTGCCGACGGTGGTTCGCTCATCCCGCCGGCGCTGCTGGCCGAGCTGCTGCGGCAGTCGCATGCCGAGCCAACGGACGGCGGCCCCGAGCGACAGCTGACGGAGCGCGACATCACCGTGCTGCAGCTGCTGGCCGACGGCGCCGACACCCAGGGAATCGCCGAGCACCTGAACTGCTCGGAACGGACGGCCAAGCACATCACCGCCACGATCAACCGGCGGCTCCGGGCGCGTAACCGGCCGCATGCCGTCGCCCTCGCCATTCGTACCGGAATCCTCTGACGAGCACCTTCCAGGTGCTCTCCCGCCATGTTTGTCGATTCGTGAGGAGATGCGTACGCGCATGATCGATGCGAAGCGCCGGGGCCACCACCGGTTCGCGCGAACCGCGGCCGGTCGCCTGATCGAGCGCCCCGACGCCGAGGCCATGGCCGTCGTCCAGCGCACCGCCGCGGCCGTGGCCGACCGGCCGGTCGCTCTGGCCGAGAAGTTCTACGAGCACCTGTTCGAGCTGGCGCCGGCCGTCCGCACCATGTTTCCGCCGGACATGACCGCGCAGAACGACAAACTGTGCCGGGCGCTGTTCCAGTGTGTCGGTGCCCTGGTCTCCTCGGACGAGGAGATGGTGCGGACGGTCTCCGCGCTGCGCCGGCTGGGCGCCCACCACGAGCAGCATCACGCGGTACGGCCCGAGCACTACCCGTACGTCGGGCACGCGCTCGTCCGGGCCGTCCGGGACCTGTCGCAGGAGTGGAGCACGTCGGCCAGCTCGTCATGGGTCTGGGTCTACGAATGGATGACCGCGCACATGCTCGGTCGCCAGGCCTGACCGGCTTTCCGTCACCGAGCCCCGGGCGGTCCGCAGGGCGCGCAGCTCGGACGCCCGCGCCCTGCGGACGGGAGACTGTCAGTGTGCGGCTCCATAGATCTTGGAGTTCGCGGCCAGACGGCACTGGTGTTCGGCCACCGCGTCCAGCTCCGGGCGCTCGTAGTTCCTCAACCGGATGGTGTCGAGCAGGCCGTCGTCCGGAGCGAAACCGTAGTTCTTCAGGTAATAGGTCGCAGCCTCGGACCAGATCCATCGCCCGTCACTGCGCAGCGCGGTGGGCACGACCGCTCCGAGGCCGGGGGCGAGCGGGTCCACGACGGCGCCGGCGTCGGGCACGACCTGCAGTCCGCGGGCGAGGTAGTGCGCCACCAGCTCCTGCTCCGGTTCGACGAGGCGGGGCCGTTGCCCGCTGAAGACGGGTGTGCCGTCCGGGCCGACGGCGTCGAAGGTCGACGCCACGGACAACGCCGGCACGGGACGGTCGGCCCAGAGCAAGTCACCCGTCACCAGCGCGCGGCGGGAGAACCTCGGAAGCAGGACGGGCTGGTCGAAAACTTCGACGAGCGGATGTTTCTCCCCGGCCTCGATCAACGATTCCTGCAAGCGGGACACCAGCCGTACAGCATCCACGTCAGGCCGGGCCTGAAGCAGGAAGATGCGTTTGGGGGCCACCTCGTGGCCGGCCAGCAGCCCCACTCGCCAGGCGCGCCACAGTCCGGCGACGCCTTCCGTGGACTCGGCTCCGGCAACGGCCGCCTGCTGGACATGCCCGCGGCCGGTCTCGTTCCAACCGCGGAGTTCGGCGCTCCCGACCAGCAAGTAGGGCAGCCTCTGATCTCTGGTCGCCCGGGGGAGGGCATCGACGAGACGGGTGCTCTCCCCGGCGGAGGACAGCGTGTCTGTCAACAGCCGAGCCTCGGACCGGGTGATCGCCAGGTTCTCGGTGTGCGCGGCGAATGCCAGAGTGCGGGCCACCCCGAGGACCCAGTGCTCGGCCAGCCACTGCCGGGCCATCACGATGTACTCGTCCGGTAGCTGCCCACCGACCCGCAGCAGGAAGCGGTGATAGGCCATCGACGGCTCGGACCGCATCGTCCAGGGGACGGGGTCAAGAGTTTCCCGGTGTGGCTGGTCGCCGGTCACCGGGCGATCCGTGATCCGACTGACCTCGACGGCACCTGTCGCGGCCCGTCGTCAGAGTGCAAGAGGGCGATGATGGTCAATTTCTACTCCCGGCCGCATCGAGAACACTCTCCAAAGACGACGGACGGCAGGGTGCGCGCGTTCAGCATGCGGGGGATGGGCCAAAACCACGGCCTTGCCGGTCGTCACACCTCGCTGTTGGCGACGGGGCCCAGAAGGTGTTCGAAGAGCGCCATGCCGGCCTGCATGTCCAGGTCGGGGTCGAGCAGCCACTGAGTGGAGAGGCCGTCCAGGGCGGCGA
>NZ_JAUQWH010000322.1 GCF_030757795.1 Actinoplanes oryzae | reverse complement strand
CACCCTGGACGAGGCGGCCGCCCACGGCGGCACCGTGATCACCCGGGCCACGGCGACGCCGTTCGGCGACGTCGCCGGCCGGTTCCGCGACCCCCAGGGCCACCGCTGGTGGATCCACCAGCACGTCGAGGACGTCTCGGTCGACGAGATGGCGGCCCGGTTCGCCGAGCCGCGGCACCGCGAGGCCCTGGCCTACCTCGCCGCGTCGCTGGACGCCGAGCTGACTAGATCATGACCACCCGCGGCGGGGCGAAGCCGTTGAATCGGGAGGCGTACACGGAGGTGTAGGCGCCCGCGGAGCCGATCAGCAGCTCGTCGCCCTCGCGCAGGTCGGCCGAGAGCAGCACGTCGCGGGCGAAGGTGTCCTGGCTGTCGCAGGTCGGCCCGGTCAGGTGGTAGCAGCGGCGCATCCGGGTCCGCCGGGTGTCGTGGATCGGGTAGTGCAGGCCGCCGCCCGACTCCAGGACCTCCATCATGCCGTTGAAGACGCCCAGGTCGGTGTGCGCCCACCAGCCGGAGGGGCGCTGGGCGACGCCGATGACCCGGCAGCGGAAGGTCCCGGCCTCGGCGACCAGGGCGCGGCCGGGTTCGGCGAAGACCTCCACCGGGTACGGCAGCCGGGCCACCCCGGCGGCGGCCACCTGCCCGAACTCCGTCAGCGCGGGCACCGGCTCGTCGTAGCGCGCCGGGAAGCCCCCGCCGATGTCGACCATCTGCAGCCGGATGCCCGCCCGCAGCAGCCGGTCCATGATGGCCGCCACGTCGCGCAACGGCCGGTCGAGGGCGGTGGGGGAGAGCGACTGCGAGCCCATGTGGAAGGTCACGCCGTACGGGGTCAGGCCCATCTCGCGCGCCTCGAGCAGCAGGCCCACGGCGCCGGCGGCGTCCACCCCGAACTTGCCCTCGCTGGGGACCACGCTGTCGTCGCCGCCGAAGGTGCCGAGCCGGGCGTACACGCAGCTGCCGGGCGCCTCCTGGGCGACGCGGCGCAGCTCCTCGGAGGAGTCCACGCTGAACCGGTAGACGCCGGCCGCGGCGGCGCGGGCGGTCTGCTCGCGGGCCCGGACGGGGTTGCTGAAGAGCATGTCGTACGGCTGGACGCCCGTCTCGGTGAGGAGCTCGATCTCCTGCACGGAGGCCACCTCGAAGCCCGATCCGGCCGCGTGCAGCGTGCTCAGGACGCCGGGGTGGGTGTTGCACTTGGTCGCGTAGAACGGGCGGACGCCGGGGAAGGCGGCCCGGAAGGAGTCCAGGGCGGCCACGATGCGGGCGGCCCGCATCTCGAGGACGGGTCCGGCGTGGACCGGGCGCGCCGCGGTGCGCGTGGCAACGATGGCGGAGAGATGACGCAACGAAGGCCCCTTACTCTAAGTGGTCTCGTCAATACGGAGGGTGCGTCATCAGTATGCCGCCGATCCGCCCCGAGGGCCATGACCTGCAAGCATGGAGATCGATCTGGCACACGATCATGCAAATTGCACGAACGGGACGCCCCGCGAAAGGCGCCCCGTCCGGCTGTCCGGTTTCGGACTGATGCTTGCGTCCCTCTGATCAGGACCTTTGCACCATCTTAAATTGGATCATGAACCCTCGGGGAGTTGACGTTGCGTGCACACTTCCCGTCTGTGCGTGCAGATCGGTAGGCTCTCAGCGGTTGATATCGAACTCGCCGCTCTTGGCCGAGTTCACGAACTCGGACCAGTGCGCCGGGTTGAAGATGAGAGCGGGACCGGAAGGGTTCTTGCTGTCGCGTACGGCAACGGCTGTGTCGAGGAACGCGACCTCGACACAGTTGTTGCCGCCGTTTCCGTTGCTGCGACTGCTTTTCTTCCAAACGGCGGCGTGGAGATGGTGTGCTGGCATGCCCATGCACCTCCCTTCAATATGCAGTTGTCTCGACAGCCTGCCGCTATGTGCGCAGCAGGCTCTCGATCATCTTAAGGGTCAACCGGGGGTCCAGTGCCCTCTCGCTCAGCCGCTCGAACTCCGCTCGGTAACGAGCGACCTCTGAATGTTGCTCTTCGTAGAGGTCACCCGCAAGTCCCTCCAAGTAAACTACATCCAAATGAGTGGTCTCCCGGAACTCCAAAAGTGCAGCTGAACCCCCCAGGAAGGGGTGTTCGCCGGCATCGAACGGGAGAATTTGTACGGTCACGTTCGGTAATAAGGCCATGTCGATGAGATGGCGCAGCTGCGCCTCCATCACCGCGGGTCCCCCGATCGTGCGTCGCACGATCGATTCGTCGACGATCGCGTCGAGCTCCAGCGGGTTCGTCCCGGTGAGCCGCGCCTGCCGCTTCTGCCGCAGCGCCACCCGCCGCGCCATCTGCTCCGGCGGCTCCCACGAGCGCCCGGTCCGCATCAGGGCCTGCATGTACGCCTCGGTCTGCAGCAGCCCCGGGACCACGATCGGCTCCCAGACGCGCAGCATGGACGCCTCCGCCTCCAGGCCCACGTAGTTGCCCGGGCGCATGATGTCGCGGTAGTCCGTCCACCAGGTCTTCTGCTTCGAGGCGCGGGCCAGCTCGAGGAGCGCCTCGCGGTACTGCTC
>NZ_JAUQWH010000321.1 GCF_030757795.1 Actinoplanes oryzae | reverse complement strand
CCGGCCAGCAGGGCGGCCGCGGCGACGGCGGGATGCGCGGAGGCGGCGGCATGGGCGGCCTCCTCGACGCCGCGACCGTCAGCGACCAGATGAAGAGCCTGCTCGAGGCCGACGCGGACAAGTACACCTGGGTCGCCGCGGCCGTGGGCTCGCAGAACGCCTCCGGCTACCAGCTGGCCACGGAGCAGCCCGTCATGGCGATCGGCGGCTTCAACGGCAGCGACCCCTCGCCGACGCTGGCGCAATTCCAGGCGTACGTGCAGGCCGGGAAGGTCCACTACTTCATCGGCGGCGGCGGCTTCGGCGGCGGTGGCGGTGGCAGCAACGGCGGCAGCAACGCCAGCTCCCAGATCTCCACGTGGGTCCAGGAGAACTACACGGCGCAGACCGTCGACGGCGTCACGGTCTACGACCTCACGCAGCCGGCGCAGTAAGCGGTCCCCAGCGGCCCCCGCCCGAGGAAGGCGGGGGCCGCCCAGCCCTGGGAAGAATCCTGGAGATCCCGTGATCGATCACAGTGCCGCCACAGGCATGCCACAAGCCGGGCAAAGCGCCGCGGAGGACCTTGGCGGCATGAGCACTTCCACGCTGCCCTCCGCCGCCACCGGCCCGGCCCGGGTCGTCGCCCCGGTCCTCGACGTGGTCGTCCCGGTCTACAACGAGGAGACCGACCTCGAGCCGTGCGTCCGGCGCCTGCACGAGTACCTGACGGCCCAGTTCCCGTACCGGTTCCGGATCACCGTCGCCGACAACGCCAGCACCGACGCGACGGCCGAGGTCGCCCGCCGGCTGGCGGAGACCTTCCCGGCGGTCGAGTCGGTGCACCTGCCGGAGAAGGGCCGGGGGCGGGCGCTCAAGTACGTGTGGACGCACTCGGACGCGGCCGTCCTCGCGTACATGGACGTGGACCTCTCCACCGACCTGGGCGCCCTGCTCCCCCTGGTCGCGCCGCTCATCTCCGGGCACTCGGACCTGGCCATCGGCTCCCGGCTGGCCCGGGGCTCGCGGGTGGTCCGGGGCGCCAAGCGCGAGTTCATCTCCCGCAGCTACAACCTGATCCTGCGGGGCACGCTGGCCGCCCGCTTCTCCGACGCGCAGTGCGGCTTCAAGGCCATCCGCGGCGACGTCGCGGAGCGGCTGCTGCCGATGGTCGAGGACACCGGCTGGTTCTTCGACACGGAGATGCTGGTGCTGGCCGAGCGGGCGGGGCTGCGCATCCACGAGGTCCCGGTGGACTGGGTCGACGACCCCGACAGCCGGGTGGACATCGTCGCCACCGCGCTGGCCGACCTGCGGGGCATCGTCCGTCTCACCAAGGCGCTCGGCACCGGCAGCCTGCCCCTGGCCGCCCTGCGCGAGCAGCTCGGCCGCAACCCGCTGCCCGTCGCCGGGGTGCCCGCCGGCCTCACCGGCCAGCTCATCCGCTTCGCCGCGGTGGGCGCCGCGAGCACCCTCGCCTACCTCGCGCTCTACGCCCTGCTGCGCACCGGGGTCGGCGCCCAGTGGGCCAACCTGATCGCGCTGCTGGTCACCGCGGTCGCCAACACCGCGGTGAACCGCCGTGTCACCTTCCGGATCCAGGGCAGCGACGGCGCCTGGCGCCACCACGTACAGGGGCTCGTCGTCTTCGGCATCGGGCTGGGCCTGACGTCGGGCACGCTGGCCCTGCTGCACGCCGTCGCCACGCCGCCCACGTGGGTCGAGCTGGCGGCCCTGATCGTCGCCAACCTGCTGGCCACCGCGGCCCGGTTCCTCCTCATGCGCATCTGGGTCTTCCGGGCGGCGCACCGGTCCTGAGCTGGTCGATCGTCGCCAGGGGGCGGGCTCCAGGATGGACCGGAGGGAGAAACACAAACATTCCTGGAACACAACCCCTGGCACGGTATGAATCTCGTGACCAACGGGTAACAATGGAGAAACCGACCGGCCCCGGCCCCCGTACGGTTCCGGTCGTTGCGTGTCCCCGTGCCGGAGGTGCGAGATGCTCAGCAAGGAAGACAACCGCCGGCTCGCACAGCTGGAGCGCCAGCTGCGCCGCGACGACCCCGAGTTCTGCGACCGCATGGCCGGGCGCCGCTCCGGCCGCCGTCAGGTCCCCGTCTCGCTCATCCTCACCGCGACCGTCGTCTGGGCCGCCGCCCTGATCCTCGCCGTCGTCGGCTGGTGGGCCGCCGCCGTGGTCGCCGCCGTGTGGGCCGTCGTCGTGATGGTGGCGATCGGCTTCCGCTGCCGCGCCCCCAAGCTCCCGCCGACCCCGGACACCCTGCCCCCGACCTGGTAAGCCCCCGGCCGCGGCGCCCCGGCCGCCGCGCGCGGCTGCGCCGTCAGCCCCACGTCACCGTCGCCCCGGCCGCCTCGCGCGCCCGTGCCACGACGCCGGCCTCCTCCTCGACAGCCCGGCGGGTCCGCGCCGGCAGCGCGCCGAAGGCGGACACCGTCAGGTCGACCCGCTTGCGGCCGGCCGTCTTCGCGCGCCACACCCCGGCGATCTCGCCGTCCACGAGCAGGACCCCCGGATTGCCCAGGGCGCGCCACACCTCCTTCTGCCGGGCCCGATCCGGGACAAGCACCTCCCGGTCGCGGGCCTGCAGCAGCGGATCCATCGGCGGGAGCATCGAGGTCCACGATGGTCAGCTCGGAC
>NZ_JAUQWH010000320.1 GCF_030757795.1 Actinoplanes oryzae | reverse complement strand
CCGGCGAGGACGCTGCTCCCGGTAACCGGCGACGGCCAGCCCGGTCGCGTTGCCGATGCTGTCCCGGTCGCCGGTGGCGGCGGCCAGCACGGCGGCGACCCCGGTCCGGACGACGGCGTGGACGACCGCCACGGGACCGGCCGTGCGGGCCGGCAGGGCGAGTGCGAGGTCGGCGAGCAGGATCGCCGCCCCGGCGACCCAGACGACCGGATGCGCCGGATGGTCCGCGACCTTGAGCAGGAAGGGGGCGCCGTCGCCGATCACGCACCCGATCGCGATCAGCAGCGACTGGCGGCGCAGAGCGGTGTTCTCGTCGTCGCCGGCGCGCACCGGATCCCCCATGGCCGGTCAGGCCCTCGCGTCCCGGATGAACCGCATGATCTCGCCCGCCCCTTCCGGCGTACTCGCCGGGGTGTGCCCCGCGCCGGCGATCACCTTGGTGGTCGCGTGCGGGAACTGCGCGGCCGCGGCCTCCCCGGACTCGACGGGGGTGTTCGCGTCCAGGTCACCGCTGAGGACCAGCACGGGTACGTCCGGCAGCGCCGCACCCGGCGCGAACGGCGACCGGGCGGAGCGGTCGCCGGGCCAGCTCAGGCAGGCCCCGGTGTCGTAGTCCGCCCGCGTCACCCACGCCTCGGCGGTGAACGGCGCGAAGCCGGCGTCCCGCAGCCTCGCCTGCGTCGCGTTGTAGTCGCGGGTGCGCACGGCGACCGGGTCGGCGTAGTCGAAGTCGCGCAGGTAGTCGTGGCAGGTGACGGCCCAGGCCTGCGCGTCGGAGAGCACGGCCGGCCCGTACGAGTAGATCTCGGCCGACGCCAGCAGGCTCGCCCGCACCAGGGCACGCACCGGGCCCAGGTCGCCCCGGCGGGCGGCTGCCGCGGCCGTCGCCAGGGCAAGCTCGGCGGCGGTGTCCGGCTGGTTGGCGTAGACCCGCCCGGCCACCGAGGTCATCTGCCACTCGTCGAGCGTGACCCGGTGCCGGACGCCCGCGTGGGTGACGGTGATCGTCTCGGGGTGCGCGCGGAGCCGCCTCATGAGCGCGGCCAGGTCGGACAGCACCCGGTCGCCGGAGCACTCGCCGGTGCGCCCGCAGACCAGGCTCACGGCCCGGCGGAACGCGGCGGCGCCGACCTGGCCGGTGGTGTCGACATTGACGGCGTACGCGCCGGCGAGGCTGACCGTGCGCACGTGCCGCGGGTGACGCTGGGCGTAGGTGGCCATCAGGTACGTGCCGTAGGAGACCCCGAGCAGGTCGAGGCGGCTGAGCCCGAGGGTCGCCCGCACCGCGTCGATGTCGTCGGCGATCGCGGTCGTGCTGTAGTCGCCGGCCCGGTCGCCGAGCTGCCGGCCGCACTCGCCGATGAGCCGCCGCTGCTCGCGGAGCGGAGCGAAGACCCGCCCCGGCCCGTCGAGCGCCGGGCAGGACAGCGCCGCCGACCGGCCGACGCCACGGGTGTCGACGAGCAGCACGTCACGGCGGTCGAGCAGCGGCTCGAGGGCGTCGGTGAACATCTTCCCGGCCAGGTCGATGGTGGACCCGCCCGGCCCGCCGGGATTCGGCACGACGGTGCCCAGCCCCGGCCGCGACGTGTCGGTGTGCGGCACGAGCGCGAACCCGACCGTGATCGTGCCCCCGGCGGGGCGGGCCCGGTCGCGCGGCACGGTGATCTGCCCGCAGCGCGCGGTGGGCAGGCCGGGCAGCTCCGGGCAGTCGCCGAGAGCGGCGAGGGCCTCGGCGGAGGCGGTGAGCGTGGCCTGTCCGCCGCCCGCGGCGACCGGCACCGGCGGCGCGCAGCCGGCGGCGAGGGCGGTCACGGCGGCCAGGGCGGCGGCGAAACGTGCTTTCGTCATGCCGTCCATCCTCGGCGGGCCGCCCGGCCGGGTCGTCCGCCCACAGCGGGAGGTCTGTCTCCCTCTCCCGGGGGAGGAGGAGACGCCGCTCCCGCGTCCGGCCGGTCGCCCGTCCGGCCGCCCAGCACTGGCTCCACGGTGGATTGAGCTGATCTGCCGCCGGTGCCCAGGGTGGGGCATGAGGTCTCTGCTGCTGGCCGTCGTGCTCGGCGGGGCCGGGCTGGTCGCTCCGGCCCGCGCGCCGGGCCCGGCGGCCGATCTGGACGCCGTACGGGGCTGGAACGAGCTGGCGCTGACCGCGGTGCGCACCGTCCGGGCGTCCGACGCCGACGCCGCCCGGCTGTACGCTCTGGTCGGGGTCTCGATCTACGACGCGGTCAACGGGCTGGCGGGGGCGCGGGCCCGGACTCCGGCGCTCGTGGCCGGACCCGGCCCGCGCGGCGGGGACGGGCAGGCCGCGGCGGCAGCGGCGGCGCACGCCGTGCTGACCCGGGCGGATCCCGGGCGGGCGGCCGGCTACGACGCCCGGCTGGCGAGCGACCTGGCCCGGCTGCGGGCGGCCCAGGTGCCGGGCGTGGCAAGCGGCGCCCGCTGGGGCCGGCAGGTCGGTGCGGCGGTGTCGGCCGCGCGCGCCGCCGACGGGTCCACCCCGGTCGAGAGCCAGCCGGCCGGCGCGGGGCCCGGGGTCTTCCGCGCCGCCTGGGCGGGCGTGCAGTACCGCGACGTGCGGCCGTTCGCCGTGGCCGATCCCCACCGGTACGTTCCCGGGCCGCCGCCCGCGCTGACCAGCCACGCCTACGCGACCGCCTGCGCGGAAGCGGCGGTGCTCGGCAGCGCCGAACCGCCGCGGCCCGACCTGCTCGCGACCTACCAGTTCTGGTCCCTGCCGGCCGGGTC